>CALPWM020000117.1 GCA_943327275.2 Chitinophaga pinensis | reverse complement strand
ATTACCTCGAAGTGAACAAGCGGTTGGCAGAAAAGTATGGCATGAAGGCATGGACCAATACAGAAAGTTTTGACAGGGACATGCCCATTAAATTTTTTCCCATAAAATTTGAAAAGCTTAAACTCAAGCTTGAGGCTGCTGCAAGGGCAGGGTATGACGAGGCCATTACTTTTGAATTCTCACATTTCATGAGTCCTCAATCTGCCTATGTTCAGGCACATCATTTGTACAACAGGTATATGGAATTTATCAATCATTGAACATGGGTAGAATTTTCACATTGATCGCAGGTCTTTTCATTTGTTTGCTTACAAATGCTCAGGAAAGTCCTGTGCGTGGCACCTGGGTAACCAATGTTGCCAGTGAGGCTTTGAATTCCCGGGAAAACATAAAAAAAGTAGTAGACCAAAGCAAGGCTGCAGGTTTAAACCATTTGTTTGTGGTGGTGTGGAATAGAGGCGTTACCATCTATCCCAGCAAGGTGTTGCAAAAATACATTGGTGTAAAACAGGATGATCATTACCCCGGCCGTGATCCTTTGCAAGAGATGATTGAGGAGGCGCACAAGCAAGGCATAAAAGTTCATGCCTGGTTTGAGTTTGGTTTTTCCTATGGCTACAAGGATACAAGTTCTGCCTGGTTCAAACGATATCCTGAATGGTTGGGCAGGAACAACAAAGGTGAGCTCCTGCAAAAAAATGGTTTTTATTGGTGGAATGCCCTGCATCCGGGCCCGCAGCGTTTGATGCGTGAGTTGGTATTGGAAGTGGTAAAGCAATATGACATAGATGGCGTTCAGGGTGATGACCGCTTGCCCGCAATGCCTGCTGAAGGTGGATTTGATGCATATACCGCAGCGCTGTACAAAAAAGATAAACAACTTGGCTTGCCCTTTGAGAATCCGAAGGATCCAGCGTTTATTCAATGGAAAGCAGACAAGCTCAGCCTGTTTTGCAAATCCATGTATGAAGCCGTTAAGCAACAAAGAGGAGCTTGTATCGTTTCATGGGCCCCCAGCATTTATCCATGGTCAAAAGAGCAGTATTTGCAGGATTGGCCAACCTGGCTAAAGGGCGGTTATGCCGATTTTGTCATTCCTCAACTCTACCGCTACAAGTTGGCAGATTATGAAAAGATTCTCAAAGAGCTTGCCACTCAGGTTCCGCCAATCTTGTTAAAAAAGGTTTACCCAGGTATCCTCACTTCTCTCGGCGATGGTTACCAGGCCAGCCCTGAAATGATGGCACAGATGATTTCCTTGAACAGGAAATATGGTTTTGATGGCGAGGTTTTCTTTTATTACGAAACATTGAACAAGGTGCCATCATTCAAAATTGAGTGATGGCTGAATCATATTTTTATTTTATAAAATCCAGACATTATGTACAAGTTCCTGATTTGTTTGTTGCTGATTTCCTGCTCAAAAAAGAACGATACCGGTCCGGTTACACCTCCTACACCTGTTACCCCTCCCGTGGTCAAAACAACGGCCAAGTTGATGACCCTGCCTTCAGGGTGGAAATTTTCCGTCAACCTTTCCAATGGCTTTCCAGATGCCATTGAAGCATATGAGTTTGATTCTTTGGTTCAAGGTTCCAAGGTAAAAGCTTTTGCTGTTGCGTTCAATCCCAAAAACAGTCCTATTGAATTCAAGCCTGTATTGTCTGCTACCGCAAAAAAGCCTTCCGATTTTTATACACAGGAGCAAGGTGTCGTTTATGCCTGCATCAATGGTGGATTTTTTGGCGGTAATCAGTCTTACAGCCTGGTCAAGTACAACAACAGCATATTGGCTGCCAATATCAAGTCAGTGAGCCGTACCTACAACGGATTGAGTACCCCATATTATCCTACCCGGGCTGCATTTGGAATCAATGCCGCAGGAGATCCCTCCGTTGCATGGATTTACCATGTTGGAACGGGGAATGATAAGGTATTCCAATACCCCTTGCCAAGTGCCAATCTATTAGGGACCCTACCCAAGCAGCAACCTGATGAAAATTTTCCTGCCGGCGGAACAGAATGGCAGGTGCTTTCAGCCATCGGAGGCTCACCGATGTTGATAAAAGCAGGTTCAATCAGTATATCTGACAAAGAGGAATTGATTGACATCAACAATACTACTTCAAGGCCAAGGTCTGCAATCGGCGCCACAACCGGCGGGCTGGTACTGGTATTGGCCATTGAAGGAGATAACCCCAGTGCTGGTTATCCCGGGATCAATTTGGCCGATTTGGCAAAAATGTTGAAAGACCTGGGTTGCAGGGATGCCATCAATCTTGATGGTGGAGGGTCTACCGGCTTAATTGTGAACAACCGTCAAACGGTAAGGCCCGGCGATAATGGCGTAGAAAGGATTGTTCCAAGTGTTGTGGTCATCAAAAAGAAATAAATCGCTAATTTTGCCCCTGAAATTTAAAATAAATATCTCATGGCATACGATGTTCTAGTATTAGGTAGTGGTCCTGGTGGTTATCCTGCTGCGATCAGGGCTTCTCAGCTTGGTTTCAAAGTGGCGATTATCGAAAAGGAAAGTCTTGGAGGCGTTTGTCTCAACTGGGGTTGTATCCCTACCAAGGCGCTCTTGAAAAGTGCCCAGGTGTATGAGTACATGAAGCATAGTGCTGACTATGGCATCAAGAGTTCAGGTGTTGAGCATGATTTCGAGGCCGTGGTCAAAAGAAGCCGTGGCGTAGCCGATAAGATGAGCAAGGGCGTTCAGTTCCTCATGAAAAAGAACAAGATCGATGTGGTCATGGGCTATGGAAAGATTGCAGGAAAAGGCAAGGTTGAAGTAACTGCCGCGGACGGTAAAAAACAAATTGTTGAAGGTAAATACATCATCATCGCTACGGGTGCCAGAACCCGTCAGTTGCCTAATCTTCCACAGGATGGCAAAAAAATCATTGGCTATCGCGAAGCAATGGTGCTTCCAAATCAACCGAAATCCATGATTGTGGTGGGCAGTGGTGCCATTGGTGTAGAGTTTGCAGATTTCTACAATACCATGGGTACCAAAGTGACCGTAGTGGAATTTATGGACCGCATTGTTCCTGTTGAAGATGCAGACATCAGCAAAGAGCTTGAAAAGCAATTGAAGAAAAAGGGGATCACCGTACTTACTTCAAGCGAAGTAACCAAGGTAGATACCTCAGGTGCAGGCGTAAAAGCCACTGTGAAGGGTGCTGCAGGAGAAACTGTTCTCGAGGCAGAAATCCTGTTGAGTGCCGTGGGCATTGCTCCCAATATTGAAAACATCGGATTGGAAGAAAACGGAATCAAGGTTGAAAAGGGAAGGATTGTGGTAGACAAAGGCCAGCAAACATCTGTTGCAGGTATTTATGCCATTGGAGACTGTTCTCCTGGTCAGGCCCTTGCCCACGTTGCAGGAAAGGAAGGCATCAATGCAGCTGAAAGCATTGGCTACCTGGAGAAGAAATACAACCACAAACCTGATGCCATTGACTACAACAATATTCCTGGCTGTACCTACTGTTCACCAGAAATCGCCTCAGTTGGATTCACTGAAAAAGCAGCCAAGGATGCAGGATACGAGGTAAAAGTGGGTAAATTCCCCTTCATGGCCAGCGGAAAGGCAAGTGCGTCAGGCAATACCGATGGATTTGTGAAAGTGATTTTTGATGCCAAATACGGCGAATTCCTCGGTGCCCACATGATTGGTGCAGGTGTGACAGAAATGATTGCTGAAGTGGTGGTCGCCCGCAAGCTCGAAACCACCCACCATGAGATCCTCAATGCCATTCACCCCCATCCTACCATGAGTGAAGCCGTAAAAGAAGCCGTGGCTGCTGCTTATGGCGAGGCGATTGACATTTAATCGTTCAAGGAGTTGAATTTTTATTTTGTTGATTTGCATTTTATCGCTACATTTGCACTCCCTAAAAAATTAGTTTATGGCACGAGTATGTCAGGTTACAGGAAAGCGCCCTATCACAGGAAACAAGGTTTCCCATTCCAATATTAAGACGAAGCGTCGTTTTCTTCCTAACCTTCAGACCAAGCGTTTCTTCCTCGCAGAAGAAGACAAATGGGTTACATTGAAGCTTTCTTCAGATGCGATCCGCACCATCAATAAGAATGGTCTGTACAGTGTTGTAAAGGAATTGAGGGCTTCAGGCGTAAGCATTTAATCATCGTAATAAACCAAAGCAATGGCTAAGAAAGGTAACAGGGTTCAGGTGATATTGGAGTGCACAGAGCACAAAACCAGCGGATTGGCAGGTACAAGCCGTTATGTCACCACCAAAAACAAAAAAAATACGCCTGAGCGTATGGAGTTGAAGAAATACAACCCCATCATGAAAAAATGTACTGTTCACAAAGAAATTAAATAATCATGGCAAAAACAGCTTCAAAAAACGCGAAAGTAAAAGATCTTAAAGCATCTGCCGAAGCCAAGAACTGGACCAAGGTTATCAGGGCTGTAAGAAGTCCTAAAACTGGCGCCTACACATTCAAAGAGGCAATCGTTCACAAGGATAAGGTGAAGGATTATCTTGGTCAATAAGCCAATGCTGGTAAACTATTTTAAGAGCTGTTCCGTTTAACTATTCGGGACAGCTTTTGTTTTAAGGGGATCTGAGCATCAATGGCAAAATTTAATATCTAGGTTATGGGATTTTTTGATAGGCTTTTTGGTAAAAAAGAGAAGGAGCAGCTCGACAAGGGTCTTGAGAAGACCAGGGAAACTTTTTTTTCCAGGGTCACCAAAGCCATTGCCGGGAAATCTGCCGTTGATGACGAGGTGCTTGACCAGTTGGAAGAAGCCTTGATCACTGCAGATGTAGGTGTCGATACGACCCTGGCCATCATTGAGAAAATTCAGGAAAGGGTATCAAAAGATAAATACCTCGGTACAGAGGAATTGAATGGCATCCTTCAGGAAGAGATCAGGGCCATTTTGGTGGATGATGAAGATGATACCCTTAAAAGATTTGATATCCCAGAGGGGAAGAAACCATTTGTCATGCTCGTGGTTGGCGTCAACGGAGTGGGAAAAACAACCACCATTGGTAAGCTTGCAACCAATTTCAAAGCTGCTGGAAAAACGGTGATGCTGGGTGCCGCAGATACATTTCGTGCTGCAGCGGTTGATCAGCTCACCATTTGGAGTGAGCGGGCCGGTGTTGCCATTGTAAAGAAGGAAATGGGCAGTGATCCTGCCTCTGTAGCCTTTGATACGGTCAACAGCGCCGTTGCCAAAGACGTTGATATTGTCATTATTGACACTGCAGGAAGGTTGCACAACAAGGCCCATTTGATGGAAGAGTTGAGCAAGATCAAACGGGTCATTCAGAAAGTTATTCCTGATGCACCGCATGAAACCTTACTGGTGCTTGATGGAACCACAGGTCAAAATGCCATTGAGCAGGCCCGTCATTTCTCGGCAGCTACGGATGTGTCTGCCCTTGCCATCACCAAACTTGATGGTACGGCAAAAGGAGGAATCGTATTGGCCATTGCCAATCAATTCAAGATTCCGGTGAAATTCATTGGGGTTGGCGAACAGGCTTCAGACCTGATTGTATTTGATAAAAAAGCATTTGTGGAAGGACTTTTCAAGTTGTAGAAAAATGAAATCAAAAACCATAAAGAAAGACAAGGTTAACATCATCACACTGGGATGCAGCAAAAATATGGTGGACAGTGAGGTATTGAGCGGTCAGCTGCAGGCCAATGCATTTGATGTTGTGCATGAAAATAAAAAACTGGACCACAATATTGTCATCGTCAATACCTGTGGATTCATCGATAAGGCAAAAGAGGAAAGTGTTAATACCATCCTGGATCAGGTTGACCTGAAGAAAAAAGGAAAGCTGGACAAGGTCTATGTTACGGGTTGCCTCAGCGAACGCTACAAGCAAAACCTTGAAACAGAAATCCCTGAAGTGGATGCCTATTTCGGCACCATGGAATTGCCGGGTTTGCTGGCCGTTTTGAATGCCGATTACAAGACAGAGCTGGTGGGTGAGCGCTTGCTCAGCACCCCTTCCCACTATGCATACATGAAGATCAGTGAAGGGTGCAACAGGACTTGCTCTTTCTGTGCCATCCCGCTGATGCGTGGCGATCACCGCAGCAAGCCAATGGAAGAACTCATATTGGAGGCTGAGAAGCTTGTCAAAATGGGTGTAAAAGAATTGATGCTGATTGCTCAGGAGCTGACCTACTACGGTCTTGATCTCTACAAGAAAAGGATGTTGCCTGAGTTGTTGAAGAAATTGGCAGCAGTCGAGGGCATTGAGTGGATCAGGCTTCATTACGCCTATCCTTCAAAGTTTCCTTTGGATATCATTGATGTGATGAAGGAAGAACCTAAAATCTGCAATTACCTGGATATGCCATTGCAGCATGCCAGTGACAACATGCTCAAGGCCATGAAGCGGCAAATCACCCGCCAGGAAATGAAAGACCTGATTGGCGAGATCCGTTCCAGGATTCCTGGTATCTGTCTTCGCACTACATTGATTGCAGGATTTCCCGGTGAAACCAGGGAAGATGTGGAGGAGGTAAAAGAATTTCTGGCTGAAATGCAGTTCGATCGTGTTGGGATTTTTACTTACTCTCATGAGGAAGATACATCGGCTCATGCCCTGGAAGACACGCTGAGCGCAGAAGAAAAAGAGGAGAGGGCACAGGAGATCATTGAGTTTCAGCAAGAAATCAGCTTTGAAAAAAACCAGTCCATGATTGGACAAACCCTTAAAGTGATTGTTGACAAAAAAGAAGCGGGAAGGTATATCGGCAGAACGGAATTTGACAGTGTGGAGGTAGACAATGAAGTGATCATCCATTCTTCGCGTAAATTGAACCCCGGAGACTTTGTGAATGTTATCATCACCAAGGCCTATGATTATGACCTTGAAGGGGATGTTGTATAAACGGTTATTGAATTTTT
>CALPWM020000116.1 GCA_943327275.2 Chitinophaga pinensis | reverse complement strand
CCCAGTTCATCCATTTTAATGGTAAGTTTACTTAAATTGCCTTTAAATATACACCATCGTAAAATAGGCCTAACCCATCAATTAAAAAAATATATCGGCTAAAGTTTATACACGGGCGTATGTTGACAATTACTCGCAAGCTGGCGAGTATGTTATTTAAAAATTATGAGCGATACACCTAAACAATCATTTTACAATAAGCGGCTCTTCTGGGTAGCCATTGCTTTGTCTTGGATTTGCATCTTTGCAGTATTCAATACCATACAGCTTTCAGGATCAGGGCTTGACTTATCGGGATCCCTGGTATGGAAGTTGTTGGGGCGGCTACATCCGATTGCTGTTCATTTACCCATTGGAGTGATTCTTTTTGCTGCCTTCCTTGAACTCTTGATTGTCTTCAAAAAGCATGCGGCCTATCGGCAGGCCATTCAATTGAGTTTATTGATAGGACTCATCGCAGGGTTATTTTCTGCAATTACCGGATTGATGTTGTCTGCAGAAGGAGATCATGCCAGCTCGTTGTTGCTCAAGCACCAGTGGTTGGCGATGGGTGTGGTTTTGTTGAATGGCTTGGCATGGTTCAGGCATGCTGATCTGCTGCAACATCCAACAAATCCGCGCATTCAAATATTCAGGATCATCCTTTTTGCCAATATATTGCTGCTCTTATTGGCAACCTATTTTGGAGCATCCCTTACCCACGGCACAAATTACTGGTCAACAGAAGCATCCAAAAAAACAGCCATAACCTTGTTGAAAAACAAGGGCACTTCTATGGCTCAAGAACCGGAGCCTGGGCTTGAACCAGATCCAGATCCAGATCCAGCATTGGTTCTTGAAAATGAGCAGTTATTTACCAGCATGGAAGCACCCTCGTTGGAGCAACAGGCATTATTGCAGCTTCAGGTAAGGACCATCCTTGCCCACAATTGCTATGATTGCCATGGTCCGGAAAAAGTAAAGGGAGACCTGCGCCTGGATCATATCGACCTGATCATGAAAGGAGGGGAGAGTGGTCCTGTTGTTATTCCAGGCAATGCCAATGCCAGTGAGCTTTACAAGCGCATCAGCTTGCCTGAAGGCCATGAAGACATCATGCCTTCTAAAGGCAAAAAACTCACTGAACAGGAAATCAAGGTGATTGCCCAATGGATCAATGCAGGAGCCGCCTGGCCAGACAGCCAGCAGGTCAAAAAAGCATTCAGGAATGCCGCGCTGGCGCCAAGAAATCCTGCATTGCCGTCAGATGCTTCAGCATATGGCAATCCCATTGACAAATGGACGAACAGTTACCTGAAAGCAAAGAAACTACCATGGCCCAACCAGATTGATGACAGGACGTTTATCCGAAGGGTTTATCTTGATCTGATCGGGCTCCTTCCATCACCAAAAGAGATGGAGACCTTTTTGTTGGATAAAAAAGCAGACAAGAGGGATAGATTGATAAGGCAGCTGCTTGACCGGGAGGATGATTTTGCTGCACACTGGTTGAGTTTCTGGAATGATGCCTTGCGCAATGACTATACTGGTACCGGATACATCACGGGTGGAAGGTTCAATATCACCAATTGGCTGTACAATGCCATCAAAACCAATAAGCCTTATCCTCAGTTTGTACAAGAATTGGTGAACCCAGGCAAGGAGTCCAAAGGATTTATTGAAGGCATCAAGTGGCGTGGAGAAATCAATGCAAGTCAACGGACAGAGATGCAGGCCGCCCAGAATGTTGCACAGGTGTTTTTAGGGTTGAACCTTAAATGTGCATCATGCCACAACAGTTTCATCAGCGATTGGAAGCTTACCGATGCCTATGGCTTTGCCAATATTTTTGCAGACAGTTCTCTGGAGATCAACCGCTGCGACAAGCCCACTGGAAAGTTCATCCGTCCGCAAATGTTGTGGAAGGATTTGGGCAAGATTGACAGCATGGAATCCAGAAAAGTGAAAATGGCACAATTGGCTGAAATCATGGTCAAGCCTGAAAATGGACGGTTGTATCGCACCATCGTCAACCGCATTTGGAAGCAATTGCTGGGCAGGGGTTTGGTTGAGCCTGTAGACCAGATGGACAATCAGCCATGGAGCCAGGATTTGCTGGATTGGATGGCATTTGATTTTCAGAAAAATGGAGGGGATGTCAAAGCATTGATCTATTCCATTGCCACATCAAAAACTTATCAGACCAAGTCTGTTGGTCTGAAAGACCCTAACGATGTTTATCTACAAAATTATGTGTTCAGAGGCTCCCTCCGAAAACGCATCACAGCAGAGCAGTTTTCTGATGTTGTAGGTGCCATCATTGATCCTATTTTTCCTGATTCTATCATGAAATTCAAGCCACAATATGCAGCAGGATTTGTTCCTCCCGGTGGCTATTTTGCCAGGGCAGCTTTTGTGGCCAACAATCCATTTCTGATTGCGCTTGGAAGGCCCAATAGGGAAAATGTTACTACGGCACGTGAGTCCCAGGCCAACCTGCTGCAAGCGCTGGAACTGACCAATGGTGAAAGATTCAATGCCATGCTACATCGTGGCGCCATCAAATGGCAAAGACGTTACCCCAATGGAGAATCACTGCTATCAGCTTTTTATTCACTTTCATTAGGGCGTAAACCCAACAGCAAGGAAAAGGTAGTGGCGATGAAAATTTTGGGGGATGCACCATCTCTAGAAGGCATTCAGGACTTTTTCTGGGCAGTGTTGTTGTTGCCGGAAATTCAGATCATTGATTAATTTTAACTTCATTGGCCATGAGCAAATTCTCGGATAGAAGGAATTTTTTAAAGAACACCAGTGCAGCAACCATCGCCGCCTTGGGAGCGACCATGCCCCTGTCTGGACTCCTCAGCAGCATGAAGCCTTTCGGCAAACAATCTACTGCAGATACGGTCATCCTTCTTTGGATGGGGGGTGGCATGGCACATACCGAGACATTTGATCCCAAGCGGTTCACTCCATACTCAACAGGGATAAAATCCAATGACGTCCTCAGCACATTCCAGTCTGTGCCAACCATTCTTGATGGTGTTCATTTTTCTGAAGGATTGGAGTCCATTGGTAGGATCATGGACAGGGGAACCGTCATTCGTTCTTATGTGGCGGCAGACATGGGGCATATTTTGCATTCCCGCCATCAATACCACTGGCATACGTGTTACAGGCCACCACAATCGGTGTCTGCTCCTCATATTGGATCTTGGGTTGCCAAAGAGTTGGGTCCAATCAACTCAGCCATTCCGGCTTTCATTGATATTGGACAGCGTTTTACTGTTGGAGAAGGAGAAGAATTGAAAGCCTTTCACACAGCAGGGTTTTTAGGAAATGAATTTGGACCCTTCATGATCCCGGATCCCACCGCTGGATTGGAATCTGTCCGCCCACCTGTTGGCATGTCTGAAACCAGATTTGAGAAAAGGAATCAGTTGTACAGAGAACTGATGAACCAGGGGGCCATGGGCGAGTATGGTTCTGATTATCACAAGGAATCCATGATGCGCTCGATGGAGCAGGCCTATCGCTTGCTCAAATCTCCAGAGGCAGCTGCTTTTGACTTGAACAAGGAGCCAAAGTCCAGCTACGATATTTACAATACAGGAAAATTTGGTTTGGGTTGTCTGATGGCCAAACGCCTCACGCAAAAAGGTGCCAGGTTCATCAGTGTAACAACTGAGTATGAGCCGTTCAAGAATTGGGATACCCACGAAAATGGTCATACACGGTTGGCTGAAATGAAAAAGAGGATTGATGCACCCATTGCGCAGCTTGTCAAGGACTTGGAACAGTCTGGGCACCTGGACAGGACCATGATCATCCTAGCAACGGAGTTCAGCCGGGACATGATGGTAGAGGGCAGGCCTGAGTTGAAAGTGCAGGAGCAGGTTAAACAGCCAGACATCATCAATGATATCAAGTTCTATGGCATGCACCGTCATTTCACAGACGGATGTTCTATGCTCATGTTTGGTGGAGGTATCAAAAAGGGCAATGTGTTTGGACAGACCGCAGATGAGAGGCCTTGCAAAACCATTAAAGATCCCATTGTCATTGATCAGGTACACCAATCTATTTATCATGCACTGGGGATTGATCCAGAGACCAATTATGTGGTAGAAGAAAGGCCTTTTTATACGACTCCTGATGGTAAGGGAAAGGCAGTAAAGGAGTTGTTTGGTTGATGCACATGCAGTAGAATTTCCAAGCACTTCCAGGCATAATGATTCCGATTTTTCCCTTAACTTTGCTCTTCGTTAGGAACATTAGCTCAGTTGGTTTAGAGCATTACTTTGACAGAGTAGGGGTCACTGGTTCGAGTCCAGTATGTTCCACCACTTTACCTTTTAAACTGCATCCGCAGCATGTCATCCAATCCCATTTACAAGGAACAATATGAAACCGAAGTGCTTGACAGCACTGGTTATGCATTGATTGTATGGAATGACGAAGTGAATACCTTTGATCATGTCATCAAAACCCTGATGGAAGTCTGCAAACATGAACGTGAGCAGGCTGAACAATGCGCCATGTTCATTCACTACAAAGGCAAATATGGGGTTAAACATGGTTCATACGATGAGCTGAAACCCATGTGCGATGCCATTACCGACAGGGGCATTGGTGCTACGGTGGAGGAGTTGAAGGGGTAGGGTGATTCTATCAGACATTACGTGATTTTCTTGTGTATTTTATTTCAAATTGGTGCTATTTCTGGTGCCATTTGCAATTTTTACTGGTGCCATTGACATTTTGGGTGCCAAAGGTCTAATTCTATAATACTGCTTGCACAAAACCCCATGTTAGCGGTTCGTTGTTTTCCGGCATTTAATTTTCACTTTCATTAGCATTATATTCTAAAATGTCTCCTGGTTGACATTTAAGTGTTTTACAAATTGCTTCAAGTGTGTCAAATCGTACACCTTTTGCTTTTCCTGTTTTTAAAATAGATAAATTCACAGTTGTCAAACCAACTTTTTGAGATAGTTCATTTAATGACATTTTGCGTTTAGCCATCATAACGTCTAAATTGATTATGATTGCCATTCTAAATGAATTTTTCGTTTTCTATTTTTACAAATATTGCTTTATTTACAAATTGCTTTACAGTCCAAAGAATTGTCGCTAAGAGCAAATACATTGTTTGCGGTTCTTTGAAAACTAAAATGTTTGTGAGAAACCTAACAAATAAATTAAGTCCACTTACTGGATTTATTTCACTTACTTGAATGTCGTTGTAGTTACTAAATCCTAATTTAATTACACCTAATATAGCAAGTCCAATACAAGAAATAGTTATTCTGTCAAGAACTACTATACATTCTTTGTCAAAAAAACCTGTTTGCTGAAATTTGCTGAACAGCTTAATCAATAAAAATTCAACGAATAAAAAAATCAGGTTGTTACAAATTTGAACTAAAAACCAAATTAATGGCGATTGTCCATTTGGGACAACGTATGAAATTTTAGTTGTCAAAAAAGGAACAAACCAGCGAATGTGGTAAGTCAATGCTGTTGCAGAAAAAAAGATTGCTCCCCATAAAATAAATTTTATGAAGATTGGTATTGGAAAATTTGTCTTGCCCATTTGATCATTATTTTTTTGTTCGGGGCAAATGTAGTAGATGCTTTAATTTAAACAATAAATATTTATTGTTTTATTTTAAATAATTTCATTTTCGGTATTCAGATTGAAATTTCACATCCCTTTTTTAACTATTGTCACTTGGTAGGGTGGGTGTCGTGTGGGACTACAATGACCACAAACTCATAAATATACGCACTTTATCACCCCCTCCAGAATCAAGAAATTAAACTCAAAAACCATCTGTAAAACAAAAATATTCATCAAAATACATATTAAAATAATGTAAAATACGCACCTTTGAAATCTTCATATCATCTCTTTTCGTCTAATAAATTTACATTTTCTATGCTTTTATTCCCTGTATGATTGTTCAGCATGATTATGCATTGATCCTATGCGGTGACGAAGTGAATTCCTTTGCGAGGAGGTGAAGTGATAGCTTTTCTTTAGTTCAATTTTTCTTTGAAATGTACACTCATGGCTGGATCTAGCGCAGCCTGGTTGATGACCAATGACCGGATGAATTCATTGGAGGCTGCTGGTTCTAGCAGTTTTACCAGTTTGTCTTTTTTTAATTTCTGTGCTTCTTTGGGCACATATCCCAGTGCAAGAAAATCGTTTCTCCCAATCATGATGCAAGTCAACTCAGTGCTTTCCCGGCCCTCGCCAAATACTGCGATGGTGGGGGAGTAATGGATCATTTCTCGGATGGCCATTTTTACCTTGGTATTGTAGGATGCGATGTCTTCAGTATGATCACAGATTCCTTCACAAAATGCTTCTTCTTTTCCTACACAGGCAACCTGCTCTTTTTGTAGAAAACACATTTTGGGGCAAAGCTTGTGTTCTTTTGCAAGTTTGTTCAAGAGCCTGTGCCCATCCACCTGCATTGGAAATGTTGAATGGAGTTGTAAGTGTTTTTTCTTCTTGACAACTCCCAGCCGAATGATTCCTTTCATGTCTTCGTAACTGCAAATCCCAAAGCGGTTTTCAAATTTTTTCTGCGACCTGTTGAATGCCGGCCACAATCTTTTGATTTCAATGCTCTCGAAAACACCCATCATCAATTCATTGCCACATTCCCGAAAACTGATCTTGCTGACCATCCTGATGAGGTCTTGTTTTTTCTTGCTGACGTCATTATTTGAAAAATGACTGGTGACCCGCTTTTTCAAGCGTTTCGCCTTTCCAACATATATTATTTTCCCTTTGTTATCGTGAAAATAATATACACCCGGAGTATTGGGCATCCGCTCAAGATCATTGCTGGACAGATGCATGGGCAGGTAGCTGTCTCCGCTGCCTTTCTTGAGCATGCTTTCAATATTGTTCTGCCTGTCATGCTCAAGCAGTT
>CALPWM020000115.1 GCA_943327275.2 Chitinophaga pinensis | reverse complement strand
TACGTTGATCCTGTATTGTGGGCACAAGGAAGTCAGATTTCAGGAGATACACTATATCTTTTCACCAAGAACAAAAAAGCAGACAGGTTCCAGGCCAATGAGAATGCATTTACCGTTAACCGAACGCCTGAAGGACTTTTCAACCAGCTGAGGGGGAACAACATGATCGGACAATTTGTAGAAGGTGAAATTGATCTGTTCAAAACAAAAGGCAATAGTGAGAGTTTGTATTATTTACAAGATCAAGACAGTTCTTATGTTGGCATGACCTATTCTATGGCAGATGCGATTATCATGAAATTTGTTAACAAAGAATTGAAAAGGGTGACATGGATCAACGGGGTAACTGGAACTACTTATCCCATCAAAGAAATACCCGATGATAAAAAAGAATTAAGGGGTTTCAAATGGCTTGAAGCATTGAGGCCAAAATCTGTAGCTGACCTTATTACAATTCAATAACATGATGATTGCTGTTTTTATCATAGGCTATTTGGCCATTGCATTTGAGCACCAAATAAAGCTCAACAAGGCCTCGAGTGCATTGCTTACCGGTGTGATCTGCTGGACGATCTATGTTTTCAGTGGCATTTCACATGATCAGGTGCACAATGAATTGCTCGAACACATGGGAGAAATATCTGGCATTTTGTTTTTTCTTTTGGGTGCCATGACCATTGTTGAGCTGATTGATGCACACGATGGCTTTGACCTTATCTCTTCAAGCATCAAGGCAACAAGTAAAAAACATTTGCTTTGGATCATCGCCATCATCGCTTTTTTTCTCTCTGCAGTGCTGGACAACCTGACCACTACTATAGTTTTGATCTCACTTTCATCAAAAATTATTCAAGACAACAAAGACAGGTTGATCTTCGCCGCAATGATAGTAATCGCGGCCAATGCAGGTGGGGCCTGGTCTCCCATTGGTGATGTTACCACCACCATGCTTTGGATCAGCGGACAAATTTCTGCCATCGAAATCATGCGAACGGTTATCATCCCCAGTGTTGTTTCAGTAATTATCCCATTAATTGCCCTTGGATTCAGCTTGAAAGGAAATGTTGTCATACAGGAGAATGACGATCACCCTGATCAAATCATTGGTATAAAAACCCGCAACCTTGTTTTATTCGTTGGATTGGCATCACTCCTATTTGTGCCGGCCTTCAAAACCCTCACCGGACTTCCTCCCTTCATGGGAATGTTGTTTTCTTTGGGCATGATGTGGTTGATTACTGAATTCATTCACAGCGGCAAAGACAGCATAGACAAAGACAACCTTTCTGTCAATCATGCCATCAGGAAAATTGATACGCCCAGCATCTTGTTCTTCCTGGGAATTTTGATCAGTGTTGCTGCATTGCAATCTGCAGGGGTATTGACAGAAATGGCAGCAAAACTGAATGCAGTGATCGGTAATCAAAAATTGGTAGTGGTTTGTCTGGGGGTGTTGTCAGCAATCATTGACAATGTACCTCTGGTCGCTGCAACGCAAGGGATGTATAGCCTGGTGGAATTCCCCAAAGACCATCCGTTCTGGCTCTTTATCGCATATTGCACAGGAACGGGCGGAAGCATCTTGATCATAGGATCTGCTGCGGGCGTGGCAGCCATGGGACTCACCAAGATTGAATTCTTCTGGTATATCAAGAAAATCAGCCTCTGGGCTTTGTTGGGCTATTTATCTGGAGCACTGGTATTTATCGCGATGAACTGGCGTTAAACCAAGTTTCTTAGGAAATTAATGTCCCTTTGCAGCAAGAAAACGCTCAGCATCAATGGCTGCCATGCAACCGCTTCCTGCAGCTGTGATGGCCTGCCTGTAATGTTTGTCTTGCACATCACCACATGCAAAAACACCTTCGACATTTGTTTTTGATGATCCAGGAATGGTCTTGATGTATCCTGCCTCATCCATTTCCAGGAATTCTTTGAAAATAGAAGAATTGGGTTCATGACCGATGGCCACAAAAAATCCTGAAATCGGAATTTCTTGTTTTTCTCCGGTCTTGTTATTAAGAATTCGTACGGCTTCCACCTTTTTATCGCCAAGGATTTCATCCGTGTCTGTATTCCAGTACATTTTGATGTTTGGGGTATTCATCACACGATCCTGCATCACCTTTGAAGCGCGCATCTGATCCTTGCGAATGAACATATGTACGGTAGTAGCCAATTTGCTGAGGTAATGGGCTTCCTCTGCTGCAGTATCACCAGCACCAACAATGGCAACTTCTTTACCCCTGAAAAAGAATCCATCACAAACAGCACAGGCACTAACGCCATAACCATTCAACCTTTGCTCGCTTTCCAACCCCAGCCATTTGGCAGAAGCCCCGGTAGCAATCACTACAGTATCAGCATGTATTTCTTTTTCCTCGTCAATCCATACCTTGAAAGGCTGGGATGAAAAATCAACCTTGGTAGCCAAGCCATAACGGATATCAGCACCCATGCGCTTGGCCTGTTTTTCAAAATCAACCATCATTTCAGGGCCCTGAATACCTTCGGGATAACCGGGATAATTTTCCACTTCAGTGGTGATGGTAAGCTGACCCCCGGGCTGAATTCCTTGGTACAATACTGGGTGTAAATTGGCTCTTGAAGCATAAATGGCTGCAGTATAGCCTGCAGGGCCAGAACCAATGATCAAACAGGTGACTTTCTCTATGGTGGATGTGCTCATCTTGTAAAATTTACTGCCTTCAAAAATAGCGTTTAAGGAGAAGAGTTTGTCAATTAAAACAGACTATTTGTCCGAATGTTAAAAAGAATAATGTAAAAGCAATATTAGCGAGGGATGATAATGGTCCTGTATTGGCAACCATAACCGCCAAAATAACCTAAGGCATCATTGCTGATATTCGATAAAATACGAATGGGGCTGGAAAATGGGTTGCCGACACTCTGAAAATTGAATTCACTGGTTCTCCAAAAATCATAGGTCTGCCTATCAATATTGCAGAGCTTGATCATTACCGTATCGCCTCTCTTAAAATAAGATGTGCTGTCTGAAAACTGGGTATTTTTATCAAAACCTTTGTCTACGGGGACGCTGTATTGTTGTCCATCAATCACCTGATCGTCAAACACACTGTTGAACCCAGGCAAAAAAGGCTGTTGCCCAGCTTTGGTAAAAAAACGGATATAATCACCAAGCCCCGGCTTGTCTGTTGCCTTGATCATTACTTTGACACGGTTGCTGTCTTTTGCCAATGGAACTTTTTCCCACCAAAGAGAATCAATTTTTCGTGTGATTTCAGGAATGGTGGTTTTTGCATTGTAGACATTGCCTTCTGCCTCAATGACAATGCTGTAAGAGGACTTGAGTTTACCCAGGAAGGCCAGAGACTGGCCAGAGGTGGTATAAAAATAGATTTTTGTACCCGTGGAATTTTTAATGGAATCTTCTTTGAGCAAAACCTCAGTTGAGCCATCACTAATGCGCACCTTGGCGTTGCGAACAAAAGAAGAAGAAAGCACTGCAGGATCAATCTTGCTGAAATAATCGAGGCTTTTGGAAAGGAAAACCATTGGGGGTCGACCATTTTCTATGGTGGCATCAACTACCAATTTGCTCATACTGGGATCCAATTGGATGGTGATGTCCTTTTCACAACTTGCGGCCAACAAACAGAAAAAAAGAATAATGAAATACCTCATGTCATTCAAACAACCAAACGGGTGGAAGAGTTCAAAAAAAAGCCCCGCAATTGCGGGGCTGTAAACTGCTTATTAACCTAAATATGCTTTCAGCGCATTGCTGTAACGGGCTTTTTGAAGGCGTTTGATGGCCCTTTCCTTGATTTGACGGATTCTTTCTTTGGTGAGATCATATTTCTGACCAATTTGCTCAATGGTTACACCATTTTCACCATCTAGTCCAAAATAGGCATTCACAATCTCGGCTTCGCGGGGGCTCAGTGACTTGAGTACGCGACGAATCTCAGCACGAAGGGAGTCCTTCATTACATCATCATCCGTATCATCACCACCTTGCAAAAGATCGCCCATGGCCACATCTTCAGCTTCGTGTACGGGTGCATCCAATGAAGTATGACGGGTATTGCTTTGGAAAATATTGTTGATTTCCGTTTCGCTCATTTCCAAAATATCAGCAAGCTCTTCGGTTGATGGCTCGCGTTCATGCTCCTGTTCAAAAGCCATATAAGCTTTGTTAGCCTTGTTGTAGGTACCAATCTTATTTTGCGGAAGACGAACCAGACGGCCTTGTTCAGCCAATGCCTGAAGAATGGATTGACGAATCCACCAAACTGCATAGGAAATAAATTTGAAACCTTTTGTTTCATCAAACCTTTGTGCAGCCTTGATCAATCCAAGATTGCCTTCATTGATCAGGTCACTCAAAGAAAGACCCTGGTGTTGGTATTGCTTGGCAACAGAAACCACGAAACGAAGGTTGGCCTGTACCAGTTTATCCAACGAGCGTTGATCATTCATTTTGATACGCTGGGCAAGAATGGTTTCTTCTTCCGGCGTAATCATGGATATTTTGGATATTTCCTGAAGGTACTTCTCTACCGCTTGTGAGTCGCGGTTGGTAATCTGTGTAGCTATTTTTAATTGCCTCATGGTAGAATTTGGGTCTGTCTTGTTAGGACGGGTGAGATGTAAAGGCAGGTTGCCAATACTTTGTTATAATCAAAGGCTACGGTGGTAACTGCAAAAATAAAATTCATTTTCCACAAATCATAGGCATTCAACAAAAAATGCCGTTTTTTTATGAAAATCAAGATAATATGTGAACCAAAAGTTGAAAACAATAGGATTTAACCGGTTTTGTTGAATTAATTTTGCCAAATGACCATTGATTTAAGATCTGATACTGTCACCAAGCCCTCAAAAGCCATGCTCGAGGCAATGCATCAGGCTGCTGTTGGGGATGATGTTTTTCAGGAAGACCCTTCCATCAATGCACTGGAGTCTTTCGCTGCGACAATGTTTGGAAAGGAAAAAGCCCTTTTTTGCCCCAGCGGCACCATGACCAATCAAATTGCTATCAGGTGTCATACTCAACCCGGGGATGAGGTCATTTGTGATGAGCTTTCGCATGTATACCAATATGAAGGTGGCGGAATTGCCTCTAACTCCGGGGCTTCAGTGAAATTGCTGCAAGGAGACCGAGGTAGGATTACCGCATCCATGGTAGAAGCTTCCATTCACAATCCCGATGATATCCATAAACCGCTGTCAAGGCTGGTAGTTTTAGAGAACACAGCCAACCGCGGAGGCGGAAGCTGTTATGAATTCAATGATATATTGGAAATAGGTACTCTTTCCCGGAAGCATGGGCTTTCTTTCCATATTGATGGAGCAAGATTATTCAATGCATTGGTTGCCAAAGGAGAAACAGCATTACAATATGGTCAGGCATTTGATACAATCTCCATTTGTTTGAGCAAGGGTTTGGGTGCACCCGTTGGCAGCCTTTTGCTGGGAGATGAAGGTTTTATCAAAAAAGCCAGGCGCATCAGAAAAGTATTTGGAGGCGGTATGCGGCAGGCTGGCAGTTTGGCTGCAGCAGGGTTATTTGCATTGCAAACCAATATAGACCGGCTCAGCACAGACCATGCACATGCGAAGGCAATTGAAGGAATACTCAACAAAAAATCATTTGTAAAGGAAGTTGTACCCGTTGAAACCAATATAGTGATTGCAGAATGCATGCCTGATTTCGACCTGCCTGCATTCATCTCTAACATGCAGGAAAAAGGGGTATTCTTTTTTGCAATATCCCCTACCCGATTCAGGATGGTTACCCACCTGGACATTCATGCAGACATGATCAATCAATTAGAAGACAGTTTAAAACAATATAAATAATGCCCTTCCCCAGCATCAATCCTACAAAAACACAGGCCTGGAAAAAACTTAAAGCACACGCATTAGAGATGAATCAGGTGCACATGCGTGAACTTTTCAAGAATGACCCTTTACGATTTGATGCATTTTCACAGACAGAAGGCAACCTGCTCTTTGATTATTCAAAGAACATCATCACCGATGAGACATTGCAGCTGTTGAATGAACTTGCCCATGAATCAGGTTTGAAAGAAGCCATCATCGCCATGTTTGAAGGCGAAAAAATAAACAAGACGGAAAATAGGGCAGTATTGCATACGGCTTTGCGGAATTTCTCTGGCGAACCCGTGATGACAGATGGTGAAGACGTGATGCCCAAGGTATCAGCCGTTCTCTCCCAAATGAAAGAGGTCTGCAGAAAAATCCATTCCGGTGAGTGGAAAGGATACACAGGAAAACCCATCCGCCAGATTGTCAACATCGGTATCGGAGGAAGCGATCTTGGCCCAGTAATGGTGACAGAAGCATTGAAACCCTATTGGGTTGAAGGCATGCAAGTTCATTTTGTATCCAATGTTGATGGAACACATATCGCTGAATGTCTGAAAGGTATAGCAGCTGAAGAAACCTTGTTTTTAGTTGCTTCAAAAACTTTTACTACGCAAGAAACCATGACCAATGCCCACACTGCAAGGAATTGGTTCATCCAACAATCCGGCGATGCCGCTCATGTTGCCAAACATTTTGTTGCCCTTTCAACCAATGAAAAAGCCGTTGTTGAATTTGGCATTGCCCAGGAAAACATGTTTGAATTTTGGGACTGGGTTGGAGGCAGGTACAGCCTTTGGAGTGCCATCGGACTATCCATTGCATTGACCATTGGTTATGAAAATTTTGAGTCATTGTTAAGGGGCGCACATGCAATGGACAAGCATTTTAAGAACAATCCATTTGAAGAAAACATCCCTGTAAAAATGGCCTTAATTGGTCTATGGTATGTCAATTTCTTTGGTGTACAATCTGAAGCTATCCTTCCCTACGATCAATACCTGCACCGCTTTGCAGCCTATTTCCAACAAGGAAATATGGAAAGCAATGGAAAGAGTATTGACAGAAACGGCAATGTTTTG
>CALPWM020000114.1 GCA_943327275.2 Chitinophaga pinensis | reverse complement strand
TGCTTCTGTGTCCGTCATGCCAGGGAAAACAAAATAATTGATAGAGCTCCAGCCACCAAATTCATCCAGAATCTTCAGGCTTTCAATGATGTCTTCAAACTGATAATTATTGGGACGATAATACCTTTCATACCATGATTTCTGCAGGGAGTTGGTGCTGACGCGGATCGAGTCGAGGCCTGCTTCACAAAGCGCTCTCACAGCCTTGGGCATTGATCCATTGGTATTGATGTTGATGCTTCCGCGAGAAGTATGTTTTCTGATTTCTTTGATGGCCACCCGAATGGTCTCCCACATCAACAGCGGCTCGCCCTCGCAACCCTGACCAAAGCTGACCAGCGGGAAAGGTGCATCCGTGAGATGGGGCACGGTGAATTCTACAATTTCTTCTGGGGATGGTTTGAATTGTAGCCTGTCTTGTGGAGACGTGATGGATTCCGCCTCTGGCTGAAACGAAATACATCCAATGCAATTGGAATTGCAGGCGGGTGAAGTGGGAATGGGGCATTCCCAACGGCCAATAAAATAGTTTCTTGCTGCGGGGCAGGTATAAGTTCTGCAGCAGGTTTCAGCAAGATGGCTGACCAGCCTGTTGTTTGGATAGGCTTTCAGCATTTGCTCTACACCCAGTTCGATTTTTTCAGCATCATAACCGGCACATTCCTGGCGAATGTCTTGTTCAATGCGAACCGCAGTAACATAGAATTCTTCTTTGTACCATCCGGCTGCGGTATAACAAAACAGGGGAAGGGTTTCGGCATCTTCTGCTGTTTCAAAAGCGGCAATAAAAGTACCGGTATGGGCAGGAGGGATAAAGGCCGCAACGGCCCAGCCCTTTTCGCACAGGCGCATATCGCCGGTCTCGACATCAATGCCGATGCCTTTTCTGCCAGGCAATTCATAAAGCGAGCCCCCATCAGGAAGCTTGATCCACTCATCAACTTCTACGGGAAATGCATCCCAACCTGCACGCCCAATGGCGTAAAGCGTCTCATCCTCAAAAATGTTTCCCTTTCCGTCAGAGTATAGCAGGTAAGGCGATTGTGAAATAGGCATTTGCAAATTTAAGACTTAAAATCGTTGAAGGGGTTGAAGAATTTGTAGCCCCCCTTCAACCTCTTCAACTTCCCTCAACCTCCCTCAACCTCTCTCAACCTCCCTTGGCAGTATTCATTAAACTCATCACTCTCCACTTCATACTCATCATCTTCCTCATCGTCTGTATAGTGTTGTAATACTTTATTGTTCTTGAAATCGATGGTCAACAAATCATCCTTGATGATTACATTGCTCAATGCAGACCAGTCATATTTTTTGGGGAACAAGCCACTCATAACAATTCCAGCTTCAGAAAAACCGATTTCATTGTTCTTGTTCAAGAATTTTTCAGCAATCCCTGCAAGGATGAAAAGACTGTCGACATAGCCAGTTTCTGCAAAAAAAGAAAGGCCGAGCCCTGCACAAACCAGCAAAGTGGCGAAGCTGATTTTTTTCTTTTTTCTTTTTTCTACAAAATTGGAGGCCATCATGGCAATGATGATGAACAATGAGAAAAATATTCCCCAGTCAGTAGGCTCCCGGTAAATGGTAACCAAAAAGATGATGATCGCCAATACAGACAACAACCAGCCTGTCATTTCGATGGTCTTTCTGTTGTGGTTTTTCAGCACCACTACATAATCGTGTATTTTTTGTTTTCCCATCAGATCAGTTGTCGCTCAACATGAGGTTGCACATTTTGAAAAGAACGCGGGCTCCAACATTTTCATCCCATCCGTCTTTGCTGGTACCGGTTTCACTGAGGTCAAAACCAATGATTTTCCTGCCACTGTTAAGGATTTTTTTGAAAAGATAACTCAGCTGCTCCATTTCAAATCCACCAGGGACGGGCGTTCCGGTGTTAGGGCATAGCTTGGGATCCAATCCATCAATGTCATAACTGATGTAGACATTCTGGGGCAGTTGATTGATGATTTCGTCTGAAAGCTCCGCCCAGGTTGATCCTTCAAATTGTCTTTCACGGATCTCCCTTTCGAGATAAGTGATGACACGGAATTCGCTATCGCAGATATAATTCCATTCTGCTTCGCAATAATCACGGATGCCCAGTTGTATCAGTTTGGTAACATTGGGAAAGCTGTTGAGCACATTGTACATGATGGATCCATGCGAATGGTCCAGACCCTCATAAGACTTTCGCAGATCGCAGTGGGCATCGATTTGCAGGATGCCAAAATTTTCATGTTTTTCTGCAAGAGCCTTGATGAAGCCAAACGCAATGCTGTGGTCTCCTCCAAGAAGGCCTACCTTTTTACCTTTATTCAACTGCTCACTGCATTTTTGGTAAACCCACTCAGTAATCATGGCACAGCCTTCATTGACCTCTTTCAGGGTTTTGCACATGAACTTGTTGGTCTCAATTTTTTCGCCAGAATTGATGAAGTTGAGGTAGAGTTCGTTTTCCTTTCTGAGGAAATCGTTTTTCAGCAACATTTTCTTATCAACTGGCTCCATAAAAACGCCTTTCTTCCAACTGTTTTGGAATTGGCTGTCATACAGATCAACCTGGAGACTGGCCCTGAGGATCTGTTCGGGTGCGCGGGCTGTTCCACTCCTGAAACTTACCGTCACCTCCCATGGAACAGGAATAATGATGAGCTCAGCGTTTTCATGGGTATAAGGAAGTCCGAATAGGTTGTTATTCGCTACACTGACCCCATTGGGGTCGAACCGGGAAAGATCTGCGATCATTGTAAGGGTTGTTATGCTTGTGGGTAAGGCAGGTTTTTTAAGGAAAACGCTGCAAGTTAAAGTAAAAAGAGGATTGCTTTTTGACTAACTTTGTATCCACACGATCACCATGAAAAAAATGCATATTCTCGGGTTGGTATTGATTGCTGGAGCAATTGCAGCCCTTTTAACCTTGATGGATGACATAAGTACCTACGATTCAATTGCTTCTGCAAGGAAAAAGGAAGGGAAATTTGTTCACCTGATTGCAAAAGTGGATACAGCCAGTGCAGTCATCTATGATCCCCTCAAGGATCCTAACTACCTTGCTTTTACTGCCATTGATTCACTGGGGGCTTCCACCAAAGTGGTCTACAAGAATGCAAAGCCCACTGATTTTGAAAAAAGCCAGCGTGTGGTCATGAAAGGATCCATGGTGGGAGAGACGTTTGAATGCCAGGAGATCATCCTCAAATGTCCTTCAAAATATACTGATGAAAAAGGCCCGGGCGCGCCACGCATGGCTACTGAAACACCAATGAAGGCAACGGAATAGTGCAACAAAACATTCAAACAACATGATCAAATTTAATGGGGAGCACTTGCTCATAGGACAGATTGGATACTTTCTTACCCTGCTTGCATTTTGTTCTGCCCTTGTTGCGGCGTATGCCAATTTTAAGGCTGCAGGTGCCAAGGATATGCTGGATGAACGTTCCTGGAAGAAGTTGGCAAGAATTTCTTTTCTCACCAACGTTGTTGCAGTAATTGGCTTGTTTCTTACCCTTTACCTGATCATCTACAACCATTATTTCGAATACAAATATGCACACCAGCATTCCAAGCGGAGCCTGGACATGCAATATCTTTTGAGTTGTTTCTGGGAAGGGCAGGAAGGAAGCTTCATGTTATGGGGATTCTGGAACGCGATGCTTGGATTGGCCCTGATCAGGTGGTCCAAGAAATGGGAGTTTCCTGTAATGACGGTGATGAGCATGGTCCAATTGTTTTTGGCCAGCTTTCTGATGGGCATTTATTTCTTTGACATACGCATCGGTACCAATCCATTTGTATTGATGCGCAATGAATTCCCTGATGCCCCTATATTTCAAGATGCCGATTATCTTGCCAAATATCTTACTGATGGAAATGGTTTGAATATCCTTTTGCAAAATTATTGGATGGTCATCCATCCTCCAGTGCTTTTCCTGGGCTTTGCATCTTCAGTTGTTCCCTATGCTTTTGCTGTAGCAGGACTTTGGAAAAAAGACCATGCAGGATGGGTAAGACCAGCCATGCCATGGGCATTGTTCTGTGCCGGCATTCTCGGATTGGGCATCATGATGGGAGCCGCATGGGCCTACGAGTCTTTGACTTTTGGGGGATATTGGGCCTGGGATCCAGTTGAAAATGCCTCGATGGTGCCCTGGCTGTTGCTTGTGGCAGGCATCCATACTTTGTTGATTTTTCAGAGCACAGGCTATTCTTTAAAAGCGAGTTACCTGTTCATCTGCCTTTCATTTTTATTGGTATTGTATTCGACTTTTCTGACCCGCACCGGCGTGCTTGGAGATACCTCTGTGCACTCTTTCACAGGAGAGGGCAGTACACTTTATTGGCACCTGATCATCATGCAGTTGTTCTTCATTTTCCTTCCCCTGGCATTGTACTGGAGGGATAGGAAAAATGTTCCGGTGGTGGTGAAAGAAGAAAGCATGAATTCCCGTGAATTCTGGATGTTTGTGGGTTCTCTTTTGCTCTTGATTTCTGGACTGTATATCATTGTGTTGACCTCATTGCCATTTTTCAACAAGCTTTTCGGAACAAGCTGGGCGATTGGAAAAGATGTGGAATATGTCTACAACAGGATCATGATCCTTGTGGCGATCATCATCGGTCTGCTGACCGCCATTACCCAGTATTTCAAATACAAGGATACCACCAGAAAATACATTTGGTCCAAGCTGCTTATCCCTACCATTGTTTCAGTGGTTTTGGCGGCTATGGTCAGTATTTTTGGAGGGATTGATTATGATAATTATGGCGCAGGATTTCTTGCTGCCATTCACCTTGCCCTTTGGACATCGATTTATGCAGTGATAGCCAATGCAAGCTATTTGATCGTGGTTTTGAAAGGAAAGATGAAAGCAGCAGGATCATCCATCACCCATTTTGGTTTTGGATTGATGTTGGTCGGCATCCTCATCTCCTCTGCCAAAAAGGAACTGATCTCTGAAAACCGCACGGGCATTAATGTTTCAGGGTTGAAGGATGCAAAGGGAAGGGATGAAAACCCTTTGGAGAACATCACCCTGATCTACAATATTCCCACTCCGATGGGCAAGTACACGGTGACCTATCTTGGCGATTCTACGGAAACCAAAAATAACAAGGTTTATTTCAAGATAAAATTCATCAAAACCGATACTACGGACAACAGCATTGCAGAAGAGTTTGATGTTACGCCCAATGCATTTCTGATGAAGGGGGAAGAGGGTACACAGCTTTCATCCAATCCTGGATCAAGGCATTATTTGTCCAATGATGTTTTTGTATACATCACCTCTTGGTTGAATCCTGACAACGTGAAAGACACTGCCAGCTTTAATTACAAGCCAGTGAATGCCGGTGATACCATGTATTACTCCAATGGATTTGTGGTGGTGGACAGGGTATTGGCTGCCAATAAATATGACAACAAGGAACTGCCATTGGTAGACAGCGCCTGGCTCTCCGAGCTGACTGTTTACTCCAAAGAAGGACGCAAGTTTTCTGCAACTCCTGCCTATTTTATTAAAGATGGCGGTGCTTCAGGAAAGACAGATACCATCATGGAGCAGAACCTCGTATTGGCTTTGAACAAACAGTCTTCAGGAGCAGTATCGCTGGGTATCAAGGAATCCAACGCGGTGATGCGCTATATTACCCTGAAAGCCTATCGTTTTCCCTGGATCAACCTGCTCTGGCTGGGAACTGTGATCATGGTGATCGGCTTCATGATCAGCATGTATTTCAGGATCAAGAGCAAGCTCTATGCAGTATAATTTTCGTAAATTCGGTTGTGCGCAAGTTGATCTTCATATTGTTCATTGTTCTCTCTGCCCACTCGTTTGGCCAGTCAAGGTATGGCCCGAATGATACCCTTGTTGTGCCCTACATCGTTTATGAAGGGGATACCATGACCTATGCACAGCTGGACATGGTCTTGGTTTGGGGCAAAATGTCCAATGCACAGCGCAAAGCCAACAGAGAGTGGACCCGCCTCCGAAATGCGGTGTATGTTACTTATCCTTATGCCAAAAAAGCCGGATACATCATCAATGATGTCAACAGCAGTTTGAAACATATTCTTGACGAGAAGAAGCGCAAGCAATACCTCAGCTCTCGGGAAAAGGTCTTGAAAAAAGAATTTACCGAGCCCCTGACCAATCTTTCTGTTTACCAGGGAAAGGTGCTGATGAAGCTGATCAACCGGGAGACCAGCAATACCTGCTATGATCTTGTAAAGGAATACAAGGGAGGCTTTTCTGCGAAATTTTGGCAGACCATCGCTTGGGTATTTGGTGGCAGCCTGAAACAAAACTATGATCCCAAAGGGGAGGATGCTGAAATGGAACAAATCGTTCTCGAGGTGGCCAGGATGTATGGACATGCTTCCTGATTCTGTATCTTTGCGCGGTAAAAAACAACACATGAAACTTTTTGTATTGGCAATCGGAGTTCATCCGGACGATGTGGAGCTTAGTGCTTCGGGCACTTTGATCAATGAAGTCCGGAAGGGGAATGCTGCTGGTGTTGTTGACCTCACAGAAGGGGAACTTGGTACCAGAGGAACAGTTGAAACCCGCTATGCGGAAGCCGCCAAGGCAGCAGAAGTGATGGGATTGTGGGCGAGGGAAAATCTCCGCATGCGGGATGGATTTTTCAAGAACGATGAAGAACATCAGATGAAGGTGATTCAAGTGATCAGAAAATACCAGCCCGAAGTTGTGTTGGCCAATATTTTGGATGACAGGCATCCTGACCACGGCCGGGCCGGACGTTTGGTGGTGGATGCTGCCTTTCTTTCAGGGCTCAGCAAAATTGAAACCTTTGATGAGAACGGCCAGCCCCAGAAAAGGTGGAGGCCAAAACAGGTCTTGCACTATATCCAGGACAGGTTTTATGAACCGGATTTAGTGGTGGATATCAGCGATGTGTTTGAACAAAGGATGGAAGCCATCAAGGCCTATGGAACGCAATTCCAT
>CALPWM020000113.1 GCA_943327275.2 Chitinophaga pinensis | reverse complement strand
TGTTTGATAGAAAGACTCATCTTTCTGCTGTCCTTATCAAGTGTCACCACTTTTGCTTCGTACTCATCACCCAGCTTGAAGAACTCTTTTGCATTCACAGGTGTGTTTGCCCAAGTGATCTCGCTAACGTGAACAAGTCCTTCAACACCAGGAGTGATTTCAAGGAATGCACCATAATCTTCGATGTTGACTACCCTGCCCTTAACATTAGCACCCTCAACAATCTCTGTTGAAAGTGTATCCCAAGGATGTGGTGTCAATTGCTTAAGACCAAGGCTGATCCTGCGTTTCTCATCATCGAAGTCGAGGACAACGACATTGAGTTTCTGATCAAGCTTGAGCACTTCAGAAGGATGGTTGATACGTCCCCAGCTGATGTCGGTGATATAGAGAAGACCATCTACGCCACCAAGATCAAGGAATGCTCCGAAATCAGTGATGTTTTTGATGGTTCCTTCGAGTACCTGACCTTTTTCAAGTTTACCCATGATCTCAGCACGTTGTGCTTCGATATCGCTTTCGATAAGTGCTTTGTGAGAAACAACTGCATTCTTGATGGTTTCGTTGATCTTAACCACTTTGAATTCCATTGTTTTACCAACAAACTGATCGTAGTCGGTAACGGGTTTAACGTCGATCTGTGATCCTGGGAGGAAGGTTTCCATACCCATGATGTCAACGATAAGACCACCTTTGGTTTTGCTGGTAACAAAGCCAGAAACGACTTCACCTGATTTATGCATCTCAACGATACGCTCCCAAGCACGTGTGATACGGGCTTGCTTGCGGCTGAGGTGCAGGTGGCCTTCCCTGTCTTCCTTTTCAACAACCATTACTTCTACTACATCACCGGTCTTCAATCCATGAAGGTCCCTGAATTCGTTCAACGAAACAAGACCATCACTTTTGAAACCAATGTTGATCACCACATCGGTTTTGGTAAGGCCCACTACGGTACCCTGAACCATTTCACCATCAGTGATTTGTTTGAATGTGCCCTCATAAACGGCATCATACTTGAGTTGCTCTTCGTTGTTGTAACGGGCAACGTTGCGCTTGTCAATGCTCCAATCGAAATCATCGTGTGCGGAGACTGTTGACGGATTTGCTAGTGTGTTGTTTTCTTCCACTATTAATTTCCTCCTTTTGTTTGGATTTCAAGCTGTTTTGTCAGCCTGATTTGGGGACGGCAAAGGTAATAGAAATACTGATTCAGATTGAAAAAAAACCTATTTTTTAGGCTATTTTTTCAGACAATCTGCCCAGAAATTGGGCTTTTTACTGATTTCATCCCTTGGCAATCTTTCTGATGGCCTCCGCAAGCTTTTCCAGGTCCTTGAGTGAGGTATAAACATTGGGTGTAACCCTTACTCCGTGGATGTTTTCCCAGTTGATCGCAACGGTATGGATCTTGTGTTTTGAGAACAATTCCCCGGCAACCTCCTCGGGTTTCTTACCTTCAATGGCTATGCTTGCAATGGCGCAAGAGAGCTGTTTGGATTTGGGTTGGTTAAAGGAAACTTTAGGAAGATCTTTGACCTGGTTGACCCAATGGTCTTTGAGCTGCCGCAACCTTTTTTCTTTGCGCTTGCTGCCCATCACCTCATGGAAATCAACCGCTGCTCCGATGGCCATTTCAGATGCAAAGGAACGGGTACCCAGCGATTCAAATTTTCTGATATCAGTACCATCTGGCTCATTGTTGGAAAGCAAGGCCCAAACATGCTTTATCTTCTCTTTCTTGATGTAGAGCATGCCACTGCCAAACGGAGCACTCAACCACTTGTGCAGTGATGTTGCAAAATAATCACATCCGAGATCAGGAATCTTGAAATCGAAATGGGCAAAAGTATGTGCACCATCTGCAATCACTTCTATCCCCTTGGCATGGGCAGCATCTGCAATTTTTCTGACCGGCATGATCTGGCCACACCAGTTGATGAGGTGGGTCACCATCACAACCCTGGTCTTGGTGGTAAATGCGCTGGTATAGCAGGCCGCTATCTCATCTTCATTTTCCATGGGAAGCTGGAGGTCTACCCAGATCAGCTTGATGCCATCCCGTTTTTCTCTTTGCTTCCATGCATTGATCATGTTGGGATAATCATGCTTGGTGAGCACCACCTCATCCCCTGCCTTGAGGTTCAGTCCAAAAATAACTGTATTGAGACCCTCCGTGGCGTTCCGGTTGATGGCTATCTCTTCCTTGTCACAACCCGCCAACCCAGCCAGTTTTTCCCGCAGGGGTTCACGGCCCTGGTCCAGGATTTGCCACATGTAGTAAGATGGCGCTTCATTGGCATATTGATAATACCGGATATGTGCGTCTTGTACAACCTTGGGTTGGGGGGCGACGCCACCGTTGTTCAAATTGATGATGTTAGGGCTCACTGTGTAAGACTCCCTCACCCATCCCCAAAAATCTTCATCAGTGATCATTGCACCATTGACATTGGGATGATCTGTTATGACATATTTTTTGGCCTCGCCTGCGAACACAGGATCAATGGCTGACAAAAAAGGAAGAAATGCTGCAGAACGTAAAAAATTTCTTCTGGAAGATGGATTTGGCATATGTTCCGTTTTATGTTGTTCTTGAGGCAATTGTATTGGCAGCAATCCAACCACTTGACCATGCATGCTGAAAGTTGTAGCCCCCGGTAATGCCATCCACATTCATCACTTCACCAGCAACAAACAGCCCTGGTATTTTCCGGCTTTCCATGGTGAGCGGATTGATCTCTTCCAATTTGATGCCACCGGCTGTCACAAACTCCTCTTTAAATGTTGTTTTTCCACTCACCGAGTACGGATCATTGCAGAGGGATCTTGAGAGGTTGACCAAGGCTTGTTGAGGAATGTTGGGCCAGATGATTTCAGGATCGATTCCGGATTTAATCAACAAATAATTCCATAGCCTTGCGCTGAGGTCAAAACTGTTTTTCGAGCCAATGGCATTGCGCGCGATAGCCTTGGTTTTTTTCAACGTTTCCAGCATCATGCTCTCGTGTGAATCAGGCACCCAATTGAGCCTGACCTCGAATCCATATGCTGCAGCATTCAACTCCCTTGCCGCCCTGGATGATAACTTGAGCACTGCAGGGCCACTGAGCCCCCAGTGGGTAATCAACACGGGGCCTGTTTCATGCAATTTTAATGAAGGGATTTTCACCATGGCATGCTTTGATGAAACACCCATCAAAGCGTGCAAATGTTTGTCGGGGATATTAAACGTGAACAATGAGGGCACAGGTGTTTCAATTGAATGACCTGTTTTTTCTATCCAATCAAACCCGGATAGTTTAGGATGGCCGCCTGCGGCGATACAGACAAAATCAGCAGTCTCCAGTGTGGCGGTTTGGTTGTCCTTCATTACAGACAACTTGAAACCTTCCTGGTCTTTGTGTATTGAAACTACATCTGCCTGCATCTTGATGCTGACATGGTATTGTTCCGCTTCTGCCATCAGACAATTGATGATGGTTTGGGATTGATCCGTTACAGGGAATATCCTGCCATCCTGTTCTGTTTTCAAGGGAACTCCCCTTTCAGCAAACCAGTTGACGGTATCTTTCGAAGAGAATTGATGCAAAGATTTCCGGATAAAATTTCTTCCCCGAGGATAAGCATCCAGCATATCATCCACCATTTCAGAGACATGGGTAACATTGCATCTGCCACCGCCACTGATGCGCACCTTAGAAAGGAGTTTAGCTGATTTTTCAAGTATAACAACATCAAGGTTCCTATCCAATCGCGCAGCATTTACGGCACAAAAAAAACCAGAAGCCCCTCCACCTATAACGATTAGTTTTTTTCTTTGACTCATTTTTTCATCATCATGATGGAAGCAAATATTTCCAAGCCATCCCAAAGATTCTGAATACGAATGTTTTCATTTTCAGCGTGCTGGTTGTTGTCGTGGTTGGCCATAGGAACGGTGACTGGCTTGGTATTGAGCATTTGCTCAAAAATAAAAAGAGGTAAACTTCCGCCCAGGGTTGGTAATAACACTGGCTTCTCGGGAAGAGCCGCCGTCACTGCTGCGACAATCTGTTGCGCCACCCGATTGTCCATGGGTGTCTTTTGGGCGTTGTACCCATCAGACCGTTTTACCATGCATATTTTATCATACAAAGCCCTCTCCTCATTCGTTGGTTCAGCCTCTGTTACATGATAGCCCTGTGTTTTGATATGATCAATGACTTTCTGCTGTTGTCTTTTCCAATCATTGCCGGCAACCAGTCTCAGGTCTATGGAAGCGATTGCTTTTGTGGGAATCACATTGGCAGATTGTTTACCGACGCCGGCACTTTGGAATCCATTGATATTGAGAGAAGGACGATTGAGATTTTCATTGAGCGTTCCTATTCTTTCTGCTTTTTTAATACCCAGTTCTTTTTTGAGTTGCTCTTCAACAGACGGAATTTTTGATAAGGCATTCTTTTCAGCTTCGCTCAGGGGAAGAACATCGTCATAAAATCCTCTGATGGTTACCTCACCTTTGCTGTTTTTCATGCTTGCAAGCAAATGTGCCATTTCCATGGCTGGATTTGGCGCCCAGTTTCCATAATGGCCGGAGTGCAGGGGACGCTTTGGACCAAAGACAGTCAGTTCCAGATGCGTATCACCGCGGACACCAAAAACAACTTGCTTCCTACCTGACTGGTGTACAGGCCCATCGCTGATGACCCAGATATCAGATCCCAGCAGAGTTTTGTGCTGATCAAAAATTTCGCTAAGATGAGTAGAGCCAGCTTCCTCTTCTCCCTCAAAAAAGAATTTCAGGTTGATGCCTGGTGAGATGTGCAAAGCAGCAAGGGCAGCGTAAGCATTGATGATGGTGTAAACGCCAGCCTTATCATCGGAGCTGCCTCTGGCATAAATTCTCCACTCGGGATTGAATGCAGATGATGCCTGTGGCCAATCAATCAATTGCCCGCCATTGGCAAGTGAACCATTGGCAAGACGGGGTTTAAAGGGATGCAAGCCAGCACTCCATTTTGTAGAATCAACGGGTTGGCCGTCATAGTGGGCATAAAAAATGACTGTCTGGGTTGCACCAGGAACAATCACTTCGCCATATACAGCAGGCGGTTTATTTGCAGTTCTGGGATGAAGGAGTTGAACGTTTGAAATGCCTTTTGATTTCATGTAATCTGAAATCCAAATGGCGTTTTTCCGGATGTTTGGGATATCGTCTGCAACGTTGGGAATCTTCAGAAAATCAACATAGGTTGATAACATCGAGTGCTCATTGGCTTTTCTGAAATCCCTGACTTTTAATACTGATTCAGATTGAGCAAATACAAAAAATGGAGACCACAAAAACAAGATAAATGTTCTCATGGAATAAAGTTAGCACATAGAAATGAGGAAACGAGGATCAATAACCGCTGTAAAGCGCCTGATTGGCATTTTCGTTTTGAATAATTTTTTCAAAACTGGAAAGAATGTCTACCCTCCCTCGCTTGATGCAGATGGTATGCTCATAATGAGCGGAAAACTTACCGTCTTTTGTTCTTACCGTCCAGCCATCAGCATCATAAATCACATCCCGCGTTCCCATGTTGATCATGGGTTCAATGGCAATGACCATGTTTTCACGCAGTTTGGGCCCAGTACCTTTTTTGCCATAATTGGGTACCTGAGGATCTTCGTGCAATTGCTTTCCCAATCCATGACCCACCAATTCCCTTACTACACCATAGTGATGCTGGCGCTCTGTATAATCCTGGATTGCAAATGAAATATCTCCAACCCTGTTTCCTGCAACAGCTTTTTCAACGCCCAGTAAAAGTGAAGTTCTGGTAACCTGCATCAGCAGCTGGTGTTCTTCGGCAACAGGAGCAATGCCAAATGTGTAGGCACTATCACCATGGAAACCATTCTTGTAAACACCTACGTCAATAGATACGAGGTCGCCTTCTTTGATGGTATTGTTGTTGGGGAACCCATGAACAACAGCATCATTCACAGAAATACAAGTAGCAAAGGGATAGCCCCGATAATTTTTGAATGATGGTACAGCCTTGTTGTCGAGAATGAATTCCTCAGCCCTCTTGTCGAGCATTTGGGTAGTTATCCCTGGCTTGAGCATGGATGCCAACTCCGCCAGTGTGCTGCTAACCAAAAGAGCACTTTCACGAATAAGTTCTACTTCAGGATTTGTTTTGATTCTGATCATATCAGATACCGCTGGTGGTTGCAGGCTGTCTGCCTTGAATCCTACCACCTGACATCAATCCATCGTATTGGCGCATCAGCAAGTGTGTCTCAATCTGCTGCAAGGTATCAAGGATTACACCCACCATAATCAAGAGTGATGTACCTCCAAAGAAGGATGCAAAAGATTGGGTGACACCCAACTGTTGGGCGATACCCGGAAGAATACCAATGAGGGCAAGAAAGATAGCGCCTGGCAAAGTAATGCGATCCATCACTTGTCCGATATAATCCGCAGTAGGCTGACCTGGCTTAACACCGGGGATGAATCCGTTGTTTTGCTTAAGGTTATCGGCCATTTGCTTAGGATTGAAAATAAGTGCAGTGTAAAGGAAGGTGAATGCAATGACCATGATCACGTAAATCAACATATACCAAACATTGCTCGGATCATTGAAAATCCTGGCAAGACCCTTTCCTGATTCAAGGTTGGTAAATGAAGCCAATGTTGGAAGGAACATGATGGCTTGTGCGAATATGATGGGCATTACACCAGATGCATTAACCTTCAGTGGGAGAAATTGTCTAGCCCCTGAAAGAGACTTGCTGCCAACGAGTTGTTTTGCATAACTGATGGGTACCTTGCGTACACCCTGTACAAGCAAAATCAATCCCAGTATGATTGCGATGAGGAAAGCAATTTCAATCAAGAATAACAATAAACCGCCACCACCGCTGGTTTGCTTGGCACCAAGTTCACCAAGAAATGATTGAGGAAGGCGAGCAAGGATACCAACCATGATGATGATTGATGTTCCGTTACCAAGGCC
>CALPWM020000112.1 GCA_943327275.2 Chitinophaga pinensis | reverse complement strand
GCAAACAAAGCGCGATTTTTTGCATAAATTGCTTGCGTTTTGGTTTTAATAAATAGACTTTACTAGGGTCGTTTATAATGAACAACTGAAACGCCTCCGCTCCGTCTGAATCACGGGGCGGTTTTGTTTCGTGTGCATTTGCTATTTCATGACAATGATTTTCTTTCCTTCAATTTTAAAATGGATCAGGTTGGTGAGTTCAAGCTTCTGCAGAAATGCAGATACATTGACATCCCTGGAGATCTTGGCTACAAACCGATACGGCACATCGTCCCTGAATTCAACCTCAACATCATAATACCGTTCAATTTGGTTCATGATCGATCTGATGTCAGATCCCCCAAAATAAAACTGTCCATTTTTCCAGGCCATCACTTCCTCTGTATCTACTGCCGCTTCAACTGAAATTTTCCGTTTTGAAATCGAGGCCTGTTGACCCGGTTCCAATCTTTTTGTCATTGACCCGTCTCCAACATCGACCATCCCTTCCAACAATGTCACTTTGATATTGGCTTCATTTTCATAGGCATTTACATTAAAATGAGTACCCAGCACTTTTACCAACAATTGATTGTGCTCAACAAAAAAAGGCATGGCCTTGTTTTCTGAGACCTCAAAATAGGCTTCCCCTGTGATGGAAACCCTTCTCTCCTGTCCAACAAATGCGGTGGGATAGGTAATGGAAGAAGCCGCATTCAACCAAACAAGGCTACCATCCGAAAGCAGAAGGCGGATCGGCTTGCTCCCATTAGGCAAAGAGAGGGTATTCATGGTGATGGCATCAGATGCAGCACCCGAATAAATAATTTCCCCCACTTCATTTCTCCTGATCTCAATACCCCCCTGTCTTGCAAGGGTTCCATTGACATGATCATCAAGGTAGACGGTCGAACCATCTGCCAGCTTCAGGGTGGCCCTGGCCTGGGTTGGAGGAGCGATGTCATTGGATGGTTTGACAGTTTCATCTGCCAAAGCCTTTTGATTGAAGGAATTGGCTGTGTATATAAAATAAGTGCCGAGCAATACACCAATAAACAATGCTGCGACAGCCCATTTTCTGAAATGAATTTCTGGGAATTTGGGCGAGGCATTGCCCTTGTGGGGATCCAATTGATCTTCCTTGATCCTCGTGCGGATCTTGCCCCAGAGTTTCTCCATGTCTGGCTCCTGATCGATGTCTGCCAATTCATCTGCAGGAAGCGACTCCCAGTGGTCACGAAGCCAATGCCTGATGAGCAGGTCATTGGAAGGATCCAACAACCAACGAATGATTTCCTCTCTTTCAACAGGAGAGCACTGGTTCGTAAAGAACCTGTTCAGGCTTGTTTTGTTCATGGCATGCTATCGGTCTGATGAGTAATACGGGGAAAATAAACGATACCCTTAGTCTAATGAAAAATAAATATCAAGGAGATCAGGGCTCCACCAAAATCTGTTTCTGAGAAAAAGTTTTTGAAAAAGGACAATGCAGCCGTCATATGGCTTTCTACCGTTTTGATTGAAATTCCCAGCTTTTCGGCGATCTGCCTGTTCGTTAATCCTCCATGCCTGCTCAGCAAAAAAATTTCTTTTCGTTTGGGGGGAAGTGACTGCAAGGCTTGTTGGTAGATTGATTCCAGTTGATGGTGGTTGAGCAATGCATCCGCACCCACTGTTGAAACAAACGAATCGTTGATCTGGTCTGCGGGAAACAAACTTTGCAGATGCTTGGGGTTGAGCCTAAAATGGTTTATGACGGCCCTGTAGGCAATGGTAAAAATGAATCCCTCGAAAGATTTTTCCGGATCAAGGAGGTCTCGCTTTTCCCAGATCCTTAAAAAAACATTTTGTGTGATGTCTTCTGCTTCAACCCCAACCTTTACATAATGCAGGATGTAACGATATACCTTCTTTCCATACCGATCAAAGACCTGCCTGAATGCCTCTTCATTTGCATTCTTCAATTGGATCATCAGGTCTTTGTCAAACTGCATGGATTGATTAAAATTTACTGAACCGACTTAAAAAACTCCCAGGCATAACGATGCACATTGATGTCGCCAGGATAGTCGTGCTTGCCTCCAATCACCTTCAACAAAACCACTTCTTTTTTTCCACCGCTATGGCTGTATGTTTCAATGCGTTTCCCATCTTTTGGATCAAGGTCGGGCAGCAATGTTTTTGTTGGCGCTCCTGTATACCCGGCCAGATCAGCCCAATACTGCAATGACCTTTCAGAAGAACGTACATGTCCGAAATTTCCACTGCCCAAAATGACTTCTCCTCCATTGTAGGGATTGGTCTTGTCCTCAGTACCATTCACAATCATCACGTTCATGGGTAAGCCCGAGGGAGTACAATCCAGGTTATTGGTATCTGGCAGATTGGCTACAATGGCAGTGATAGCCTTGAATGCAGAAGGCATGGTCATGCCAAGTTTAAAGGCCATGTGCCCACCACCAGAGGTGCCTACAGCAAAAACCTTTTCCCTGTTTATGGCGTATTTTTTGACAAAATAATTGATCATCCCCTGGAAAAAAGCCTGCTCATTGATGTCTATCGCATTGGCTTCTGCAGTGGATTTTTTTCTGCACTCATTCCAGAAATTTTTATAGCCTGAAGGGAATACCACAATCATTTTCTCCTGATCAGATATCCCATCAAATTCAGGAACCCGCTTCATCATGGCAGGACCAGATCCGCCAGAGCCGTGCATCACAAATAAAAGACTGAAGCCCTTTGATTTTTCATTGGGTTTCCTGAAATGAAAATTCCTCCAATACCCTTCAATCCTGATGGAATCGGCAACAATCTTTTTTTCTTTTTCAACCCTGCGTGTAAAATAATTTCCGGTCTTACTGGTGCTGTCAACAACTCCAGCACTTGTCTGCGCAAAGGATGACATACCACTCAAGAAGAGAAAAGCCAGGACTATGTTGCGCATGTTGTTGTTTTGATTGACGTGATTTTATTTCTTCCACAGCTTGAAATCATCCCAATAGATGTTGAGCGATTTCCCCTGCTGCCTTAAATAGGCTATCAGTTCCTTGGAAGTATACATTTTCATCGGATTGAAATGGGTTACACCATCAGGGGCAGTATCCGAAGAGTTATGGGTGACATTGGTAACATCAAATATCATTTCCTTTTTTCCCCCATCAGGTTCTATGGTCATGTAGAACCTTCCGTTCTTTGCATTTCCTTCCTTGAAATAATACTCCATGGTAAACCATTTGCCAATCGGCACAGCCGTCTTGGCGCCATTGGCAGACCACAATGTGGTATACTTCTGGCTGCCATCCGGGTTCAGGACGCAATCCTGACCATCCAGGATAAAATGAAGGTCGCTCTCGGTTGGAATGAGTTTGCCGATGCCCAGGGTAAGCCTGTAGCGATTCGGTACTGTCTGGCTCCAGGTGATATTGTTCCATATCTCCACAATGGTGAGCCACTTGATGGTATTGGGATATTTTCTCAAAAGACTGAACTCATCAGGAAGAAAAATCCGGACAGACTGATAAAATTCCTTGTAGCCACCTTTGATACCATAGAATTCATATTGCACCCTTGCCTTGACATCACCACCTGTTTCTGTCCATGAATCATTGATGCTGTAATGCAAAACCTTGTTGGAAGCACTAACAGGGTCTGTTGAAATCTTGGCAAATCGCTTGGAAAGATCACCCCCATTGTAATTGAAATAAGGCATTGTACTCAATACATTTCCTTGCAGGGCATCCCAGTCATTGCTGGATCCCAGCTGAGCATCCTTCCCAGTGATCTTGTCCGTGGTTGCATTGATGGGGACCACGGCACAAGGCGGTTCAAAATTGGATTGAAAAACCAAAGATCCTTTGAGTGTTGCAGGATCAATCAATCCAGTTCCTGGATTCCCCGGAGGATTGACGACAGTGTTTTGGGTTGTAGCCTTCTTGCAGCCATGCATTGAAAACACCAGGATGGCAATGGTGAAGCAGGAAAAAAATGATTTCATTCTGTCAACGTAATTATTGTCAAAAGGTAAGAAAAACTATTGTTTAATGGCCACCTTGTTCCGTAAGCTCCCTATGCCGTCTATAGACATTTGAACAAGGTCTCCTACCGCAAGGGTGAAATCATTGGGTGGAACCAAACAGGTGCCTGTCATCAGGTAAACCCCTTGAGGGAAATCCATCTCCATGAAAAGATAGCTGATCAGCTCATCGTGTTTTCTTTTCATTTGGTTGATGGAGATGCTTCCGCTGAAAACAATTTTCTTGTTCCTCTCAATGGACATATGGATTTGGGTATCTGCATCAATGGATTTGGCGGTTACCAACAAACAGGGTCCAATGGCTGCAGACCGCTCATAACATTTTGCCTGGGGAAGGTACAAAGGATTCTCTCCTTCTATGTCTCGCGAACTCATGTCGTTGCCAATGGTATAGCCAACGATCTTTCCGGCTGCATTGGCAAACAGGGTCAACTCAGGCTCAGGAACATTCCAATGGGAATCCCGCCTGATCATCACTTCCTGATCAGGACCAGCGCACCTTGCAGCAGTTGACTTGAAAAAAAGTTCCGGCCTTTTTGCTTCATATACTTTGGCGTAAAAATCTGCAGCCCCACTTTCCTTGGCCTCATCCATCCTTGCCTCCTTGCTGCGCAAATACGTCACGCCGGCGGCCCATATTTCCTGGCTTCCTATCGGCGCTTCAATCTTTTCGCCATCGATTGTTGATTCAATAGGCGCATGGGCAGAAGCATAGACCTCGAGAAAATGGTAAAGGTTCTCCTGATTGACCAGTTCATCCCAGGAATGATTGTCCATCCTGTAAAGGGCAGATGATGTTTGCAGCAGCACAGCCCCATCAACTTTGAATAATTTCATTAATGATTATTTGATTGATTCAATACCAACCTGCAAAGGTTGCATGATTTTTGTTTTTGCCAACTGAACATGCGAAAACCAACCCTGGGCATCTGTAAACACACCAGCCTTGTTCCAAGCTGCACCAGTATAATATACAATGGGTTTTGCTTTTGGCGTTGATGTTTGCATCAGAAGTTGCGTTGCTGTTACTTTAATGCCCAATGCCGGCTCAAGCAAAAAAGATCCCACGCCGGTGATGCCATCGGCACCATGCAAGGGTTCCCAATAGGCCATGCTACCATTCAACTCATCTAGCAACATGGCGCCTTGTTCTTTTCTTTTGATGATGCCCACCACCAAAGGCAATGCAGCCAAGGTGTCTCCGGCATACGCCACTTCCACTTTATTGAAATGGGTGCCTGCATCAAGGGTGATGGTCTTGGTTGCCCGGACCTTCATGCCTGCAGCATTCCACTCATTGTACTCCAATTGAAAGCAGGTGCGAAGCGGACCATTCTCCAATACCTTGTACCTGGCATAGGTGCCGTCATAATAAATGGAATCCTTGATCATCGGAGCGATATTGCCTGCTCCCAAGGTAAACCCAACATGGTAATAATCCATTCCATCACCCAGGTCTTCATGGTATTTCCCCCGCTTGTACCTTTCATTGATGACCATGCGATCAGTACTTTTCACCCAAACATCCATCCCATAGGCCATTTCCTTGGGTGTCTTCTCCAATTCCTTTCCATACATCCGGAAAGCAATCTTGTCATTCTCCCAGGCAAAGTCATCTTTCCGCTCTGGAACATAACGGCCATAGGTTTTTACAGTAACAGGAGCGGATTTCCCCTTCTGCAACTCAAGGACCGATTTGCCATTTGCTGGTACATCAACCTGAACCAGGAGATTAACGATTGCATCGCCCCCTTTTTTCTCCAATTGCCAAGCCAACTCTTTTTTTGTTGTCTTGTTGATGACCTTGAAATTGACCGTATCAATGGATGGATAGACAGCCTGAATGGATTTCCAGTCCACAGCTATCAATTCTCCTTTTCTCTCTATTGATGAGGGATTGGAAATGGTGACATTGACCTGGGCGGCTGCCAGATGGACAAAAAGGAGCTGGATGGAAACAGAAAAGAAAATGAGTTTTCGCATGCTGCAATTGTTGAAAATATAATCTAGGTTGATGAACCCATATTGGCTTCAACTGCAATGTAATGATTTGAAAAGAGAGATGCTAAAACCAAGCAGGGTTCAAGGCAAGATTTATTTCCCTTTATAGCTCATTGCCTCCGCCATATAGGATTTTATTTTTTCTTTTCTGATGGCATCCGAAGGATGTGTTCTCAGGAACTCGGGAACCTGTTGCCCACCAGAGGCCTTTTCCATCCTGTCCCAGAATGCCAATGCCTCATTCGGGTCGTAGCCAGCCATGGCGGCCCATATCAAACCAAAACGATCGGCTTCCAACTCATGTTTTCTGGAAAAAGGGAGCATCAGTCCCACTTCTGTTCCAATGCCATAAGCCTGCATGAAAATATCCTGTGTGACAGATGGTTTTTTACTCAAGGCTACAGAAAGGGTCATGCCACCAAGCTCTTGTAGCATCGAACTGCTCATCCGCTGGTTACCATGTTGCAACAAGGCATGTGAAACCTCGTGGCCGATCACAACGGCCAATGCATTTTCATTGACGGTCACGGGCAACAAGCCTGTATACACTACAATTTTTCCACCTGGCATGCACCAGGCATTCACTGCTGGATCACTGACCAGATTGTATTCCCACTGGTAACCATTCAAAACGGAACTGTTCTTTTTTGATGCATAATACCTGTTGACAGCCTTGGTGATATTTACACCTATCCTGTTCACCATGGCAGCATTGGAATTGTTTTTCTGACTCAATACAGTATGGGACTTCAGAAAATCCCTGTATTGTGTTGAGGCCAGCGATTGTACTTCAGCCTCTGGCATCATGGTCAGTTGCCTTTTTCCTGTAAGTGAATTTTGGGTACAGGAAACAAAGCAGCACATGACAACCAATGAAAGGACTCCGTTTAATTTTATGGTAGTGCGAATAAACATGAAAGCAGGGTTTAGATGATGAATGATCTGAGGCATAAGCCTACTGCAAAACTCATGCTCAAACCTAACTTATTCCATCTTTATCCTGGTTAAATGATTCGTTAAATCCTTTTTTGTAGTAAATGAATCACGCAAGGTCTTTCAGGATCAGGTCAATCGTCGAAAGTTCCTCTGAAGTGAAGCTGGTATTCTTGAGTGCATTGCAGGCATCAAGCACATGGGCAACCTTGCTGGCACCAATGAGTACACTGGTAACACGGTCATCCCTCAGTAACCAGGCCACTG
>CALPWM020000111.1 GCA_943327275.2 Chitinophaga pinensis | reverse complement strand
GGAAATATCAGCAAGGATCAATTTTCCCCGGCTAAGCGTTCCAGTGTTTTGCATGGCCACTGCCAGCAAAAAGCAGTGGGCTCGTTGGCTGATTCTGTTAAAGTACTCTCTTTCCCGGCGCACCATACCGTCGAAACCATTCCTTCAGGATGTTGCGGCATGGCAGGGTCTTTTGGCTATGAGAAAGAGCATTACGATGTTTCCATGAACATCGGAGAGTTGGTGTTGTTCCCTTCAGTAAGGAAGAACCAAGAAACCTGCACCGTTGCGGCTCCCGGCACGAGTTGTCGTCACCAGATCAAGGATGGTACTGGTGCAAAGGCACTGCATCCAGTGGAGATATTGTTTGAGGCGTTGGCGTGAGAAAAAGGTAGACAAATTGGCCGAGGCGATAAATTTCAATTTTATTCATATAAAATTATTAGTTACCTTTGACGTTAGTAACGCATTAGAATAGTATGATCATTTCTTTTGGTGACAAGGATACCCATAAAATATGGAATGGTGAGAGAGTTAAAAGCTTTTCAACAGATATTCAAGATATCGCAAGGAGGAAACTCAGGATGTTGAACAGCTCGCAAGACATAAATGACTTGATGGTGCCTCCATCAAATAGACTTGAAAAACTGAAAGGGAAATTGAAGGAATTTTATTCCATTCGTATAAATAACCAATGGAGAATTATTTTCAAATGGAACAATGGCAATGCGGAACTCGTTGAAATCATTGATTACCATTAAATCTGAAGATATGAGCAAATTAAAAAATATTCATCCTGGTGAAATTCTTCTTGAAGAATTTCTTCTCCCTTTGGAAATTACTGCTTACCGGTTATCCAAAGATATTGGTATTCCTCAAACGCGGGTTTCTGAAATCATTAAGGGTAACCGGCGCATTACTGCTGACACTGCTTTGCGGCTTTCTATCTACTTTGGCAATAGTGCTAAATTCTGGTTAGGATTGCAGGATGACTTTGATATTGAAGAGGAAGTGACACAAAAGAAAACTGCATTCAAGGCAATCAAACACTATGCAAAAAAAGCAGCTTAAATAAAGTGCTGTAGAATTTTATGTTAGACCTCTTTGGTTTCTCCAATGATCCTGCTCTCAATCTCCTTCCTTGCGATGGAGAAGTTCATTATTATGGTAAGTTGATGACGCCAAAACAAGCGGATGATTATTACACTGAGTTGATGTCTAATGTTGCTTGGGAAAATGACCAGGCGATTATTTTTGGAAAGCGCATCATCACCAAACGCAAAGTGGCCTGGTATGGCGATCAACCTTTTCAATACACGTACTCAAAGATTACCAAGGAAGCATTGTCTTGGACCCCTGCCTTGAAGGAGCTCAAGGAGATGGCAGAGAAGGAAAGTGGCGAATCCTACAACTCATGCCTATTGAATCTTTATCATACCGGTGAAGAGGGCATGGCCTGGCACAGCGATGGAGAAAAAGATCTCAAGAAAAATGGAGCCATTGCATCACTGAGTTTTGGTGCAGAAAGAAAATTTGCCTTCAAGCATAAAAAATCAGCAGAACTGGTCAATGTATTCCTTGAACATGGAAGCCTCCTGGTCATGAAGGGAGAAACACAGACCCATTGGCTGCACCGGCTTCCTCCCACTACAAAAATACATTCGCCCAGGGTCAACCTTACCTTCAGGACCATTGTAGGATAATCTGCTATCAGCTTTTGTCAACCATTGTTTCGGTTTCGTTCCCAAAAATGGAGTCTTTGAATTTGTTATAAAGGAATGATGCGATGAGCATGATGACACCCAATACAATCAGGACAACGGTTTTGGAAATGGTGGAGAGTGAAGAGAGGTCGTAGAACAGCACTTTGCAAAGGGTGATGCCAAACAGGATGATTCCACCCATCCTGATGTGTTTTAGTTTTTTACTGATGCCGGTGATAACCATGGAAAGGGCATATACCGCAAAGATGATGCTGAGCCCGAGTTTGTATTGGTTTGAATATCCTCCAATATCCATCCAATGGATAAACTCATTGCAAAGCAATACCAGCAAGGTTGAATTGAAAACAAGGGCGATTAATTTTGTTGTGTTCTGGGAAGGCAAAAACGTTTTCAGGTTGGATGTGATACCTAAAACCAGTGCTGCAATCAAGAGAAAGTATCCGTATCGAATGCCCAACATGGATAAGGTCTTTCCGCTATTTTGCTGCAGGTAAAGGTCCCTCAGGATGCCGATTTCTGTCAATCCCCCTATCAATGCAATGAACAAGGCATAGAGCCCTACAATCACCAAGATGGTGGCCAAATGTTTTTCCTTGAAAAACTGCCAGTTGAGCCATAACCAAATGCTGACATAACCAATGCTGAACCCCTGTAATGAAAGGAGTTTAAAGCTGTTCAATGCTTCGGATGCATGGCTGATCTGGTAGATTCTCCAGCCAAGTTCAATCTCCTGTAAAAAGTTGAGATAGGTCAGCAGGATAAACGCCAATGGTACCGCTACAGTCAAGACTGATTTGACAAGGCCCTGTTTTTCCTGAGGATATTTGATGGATAATTTGCCGATGACACCAAAGCAAATGCAAACAAAGAGAGAGCTCAGGAAATTGGCATTGAGAAAGGGTTGTGTAGCAATCGAAATGGTTGAATCAGCTACATAATCTTGTTTCCAATCGATGAGCAAGCTGCCCAGTGTCAACAACAACAATGCAATCGAAAGAATATGGTATGTCTCACGTTTTTTTGTAAAGCCAATATAACTTAAAAAAACTGCTTCGACGGCCCACAATGCAGTAATGGTATTGCCTTCAAAGTGAATGGGAATCGACACTGTAAAGAATGTCAGACCAAGCCCCAAGATGAAGAGGGTCACAGTTTCATCTGCCAGTTTCAGCCATCTGATCCTTTCGCCGATCACCAGGTGAATTAAGGCATTCCCCAGAGTGAAAAGGGTAAGGAAATGCTCATTGTCAAATGCATTGTTGATGAGGTAATAACCCAAGAGAAAGAAAGCGACTGCATTGATGAGTAAAATGCCAATTTCAGCAATGCTGTACAGTTCTTTTTTGATGATCTTGTTGGCAAGAAATGCTGTGTAAAAAATGATAAAATTGACAAGTAAAAAAATGATATTGGAAGTGAATCCTGTTGCAAGGTTTTTGGCATTGAGAAAAGAGAAAGCGAAAATGAACCAGCTGAATCCAAATGCGAATTCGTAAATCAGCTTCCAGTCCCGCTTGAAGGAAAGAAACAGCAGCCCGATGTTGATGATGGACAAGTATCCATACAAGAGGGGCAGGTTTTCATTTCCGGTGCTCAATAAAAATGGAATCGCATAAGCACCTACCTGTCCGAGCAGGGCAATGATTTTCCTGTTGTACCAGATGGACATACTGACAACAAACACTGTTGTAAACAGCATCAATCCAAAAGCGATGGGTTGGGGGAAGAGATGATAAAAGCTGTGTGCTATATACGTGATGAAATAGATGATGGCGATCGCTCCACTCATCAATACTGCGCTATAGTCGATGTATTTGGCTTTTAGGCGATAGGCCAACAGGCACAAAACAGCCGCAACACTATACCCCAGGATGATCCTTGTGGTCGCGCTGATGAGCTCTTTTTCGATGGCATATTTTGCACCAATAAAAACACCAACAACCGTAACGAGAATCCCTATTTTGTTGATGATGTTGCTGCCAATCAGGTTTTCCAACTGATCTTTCCGAAAACTGTTTGTGGCTGTAGGGACTTGTTTTTTGGCGGGGAGAACAAATGAAGTGGATCTGCGAACGAATGGTACTTCAGTCTGCTGTGCTGCTGCATCTTTTTGCAGTGAGGTCTTCAGTGATTGGAGTTCAGCAAGTACAGCATTCAGCATTTCCGTTGTTCTGCCCTGTTCAGCATTCAATTGCTTGACGCTGTTTTCCAAATCATCGATGCGCTGGTTGATGTTTTCCATCATACAATGGTTTAAAGGTGCTGTTTTCTTACACCTTCTTTGGTGATGACAACAGGAAGAATCAATCCATTTTTATCAAAACGCATTTCATCCATGCAGGTTTCCCTGGAATTCTGGTCTTTCTCATTCAGGGGTCGGCGGTGGTAAACGATATAGTATTGATCTTTGCCTGGAACTGAAATAACAGAATGGTGTCCTGCTCCTGTGGCAATGCTGGGGTCTTGCTGCAGGATTTTGCCGATCCGCTTGAAAGGCCCGGCAGGACTATCTGCCATGGCGTAAGCAACACTATAGTTGGGCCCAGTCCATCCACCTTCTGACCACATGAAGTAATATTTTCCGTTCCGCTTGAAAACAAATGGACCTTCAACATATCCTTCGGGTGTGATTTCCTTGAAGGTCTTTCCGTCTTCAATAGGGACAAATCCATTCAATTGGTTGTTCAACTGTACAAGATTGCAATGCCTCCATCCTCCGTAATACATGTAGTATTTTCCGTTGTCGTTGAAGACGAATTGATCAATCGGTTGTGCGCCATTGTGAAACTTGTCGATTAGCGGTTTGCCGATATGGTCTTTGAAAGGACCATAGGGCGTATTGGCTACCGCAACTCCTATCCCCCCTTTTTCATTGTCATTCTGGATATCGTTTGCAGCAAAGAAGAGGTAATATTTGTTTTCTTTTTTTACGATTGATGGGGCCCACATGGCTTTCTTCGCCCAACGAATGCTGTTGGTATCAATGATGCGATCATGTTTTTTCCAGGTCAATAAATCATTGGATGAAAAAGCATCCATGAAGACCTGTTTTTCATAAGGCGCAGAGAAGGTGGGATAGATCCAATATTTTTTATCGAAGATGGTTGCTTCGGGATCAGCGTACCAGCCAGTAAACAAAGGGTTTCCGCTGTATCCGTCGTTTTTTGTGGTGCGCAACAATTCCGCCAATTCTTTCACTTTTTCAGGATGTTCGGCAGCAAGATTTTTCTTTTCTCCGATATCCGATTTCAGGTTATAGAGTTGTGCTGACGGGCTGTTTCCCAGTTCAATATTGGTGAGTGCTGCAATGGCGGGTTCTTTGCTGGGCTCAATGTATTTCCACTCTCCATTGGTTATTGAAAGTGTACGCAAGCCCTGCTTGACCATGGCCTTTCTTCCCAACTGTGATTTTCCCAGCAAGGCATCAAGCAGGTTTTCGCTATCTGTTGCATCATCAGCAGGAACCTTGGCTTTGAGCATGGAAGCAAATGATGCAATAAAATCAAGCTGTGATACCATAGCATCAGATACGCCGGGTTTGATCATGGCAGGCCAGCTCACCAGAAAAGGCACACGGGTGCCCGCTTCGAATGCGCTGTATTTTCCGCCCCTGAGTGGCCCCCATGGTGTATGACCATTCAATGCAGTGACGGCCTCATCATCATATCCATCGTCCAACACAGGTCCGTTGTCACTGGTCAGGATGATCATGGTATTATTGTCAATGCCCAGCTGTTGCAACTTGTTCAAGACCTGACCAACGGTCCAATCAATCTGCAGGATGGCATCTCCGCGCAAGCCCAGTCCGCTTTTCCCTCTGAACATGGTGGAAGGCATGCGGGGAACATGGGGTTCCGTCAGGGAATAAAAAAGGAAAAAAGGTTTTGTCTTGTTTTCCTCGATGAACCCGAGAGACTTTGACAAGAAGGTCAGTGGGAGTTCTTCATCGGTCCACCTGGCTTTTGTTCCACCGGTCATGAAACCAATCCTGCCAATGCCATTGACAATGGTATTATTGTGGCCATGGTTGGGTGAGGCTTTCAGTTTAAGCAGCTCAGGATTTTCCAACCCTGTTGGATCATTGCCTATTTTCTTTTTATAATCCACCTGAATGGGATCATTGGGGTCAGCGGCCACTACATGGTGGTTCTCTACAAAAACCGTTGGTACCCGATCAGCGGTAGCGGGGAAGATGAATGAATAGTCGAAGCCCACTTCATTGGGTCCGGGTTTGATTTCAGCGTTCCAATTTTTTTGTACCTCATTGCCAAGCCCCAAATGCCATTTGCCCACCAAAGCTGTTTGGTAGGCTGATTTTTTGAAAAGGGATGGCAGGCTGGTTTTATCTGTAGGAATGATCAGCGCAGCATCGCCTGGTAAAATGCCCGTTCCAGTCTTTCTCCAGGGATAAACTCCTGTCATCAATGCATACCTGGAAGGCGTGCAACTTGCAGAGGTGGCATGGCCGTTGGTGAACCGGATTCCTCTTTTTGCAAGCCTGTCCATATTCGGCGTTTTTATCTTTGTAGCACCATAAGACCCGAGGTCTCCATAGCCCAGGTCATCTGCATAAATGATGATCACATTTGGGCGTTGTTGTGCAGAAAGGGTAATGCAAAAAAATAGGAGAGCGCAGAGGGTTTGAAGACTTTTCATGCTGGCGGCTTTGTGCTTTAAGTTATTATTTCTGAGGGTTTTGCTGAAATAAATCCCTTTAAAGGTATGGCTAAACGCCGTTAAATTTACCTTTGTGCGATAAACAATAAGCCATGTTGCATGGCATAAAATCCAAAGATGGAAATAGGAATTGACAGTTTTACGGCGATGATGAGTGGCAATGAAGAGAATGCCATCAGCGATTCCCTTGCAATGGAGCAGTTGTTGGACAGGATCGCTTATGCAGACCAGGTAGGGCTCGATTATTTTGGCATTGGAGAGCACCACAGAAGGGGCTTTCTCGACTCTGCACCAACGCTTATTCTTGCGGCAGCAGCTGCCCAAACAAAAAATATCAGGCTGGGAACCGCAGTTACTGTCTTGAGTGCAGCAGACCCCGTGCGCGTCTTCCAACAGCATGCAACATTGGACTTGATTTCAGGGGGAAGGGCAGAGATGGTGGCAGGACGCGGATCCTTCATTGATGCCTATCCCTTATTTGGATTAGACCTCAATGACTACGATGCCCTGTTTATAGAGAAGCTCGATTTACTGTTGAAGATAAGGGACAATGAGACCATCAGCTGGTCTGGAAAGTTTCGCCCTGCGTTAAAGAATCAATCCATTTATCCAAGGCCGGTGCAGGATCCTTTTCCCGTTTGGTTGGGGGTTGGTGGAACACCTTCTTCTTTTGTAAGGGCAGGCACGCTTGGACTTCCTTTGATGGTAGCCATCATCGGTGGAGAGACCCATCGCTTCAGGCCGCTGGTTGATTTGTACCGAGAGGCAGGTAAAAAAGCGGGCCATCCTGCGGAGCAGCTCAAAGTGGGCCTGCATTCACTGGGCTATATCGGTGAAACCACTGAACAGGCCTTTGAATCTTTTTATCCAGGCTATGCT
>CALPWM020000110.1 GCA_943327275.2 Chitinophaga pinensis | reverse complement strand
TCCTTCCGTACAGCCGGTACCAGATTTTTTGGATTACGAAATGTGGACAGGACCCGCACCACTTAGGCCTTATGATGGACTGCCGCACCGTCGCTGGTGGCGTGCGTTCATGGAATACGGCAATGGCATCATGGGTGATATGTGCATCCACATGTTTGATACGGTTCGCTGGATGCTGGACCTGGGCTGGCCCAACAGGATCAGTTCAACAGGAGGCATCTATGGCAGCAACCCTGGAAAAAGCAATATTGCGGATTCACAAACGGCCATATTTGAGTACGAAAACCTGAACTGTGTTTGGCAACACCGCAGTTGGGGAACAGCAGCAGATCCTGACTATCCCTGGTCTTTCAAAATTTATGGTGAAAACGGTACCCTTTGTGGCAGCACCTTGAAATTTGATTTTATTCCATCGGGGAAAGGTGAAAAGATTCACCGGGATGTTGTGCTTGAAAAAGAAAAATATCCTGAAGACCTTACCGAGAAAGACATTGAATTGTTTGCGGCGCCTGCAACCCGTGAGCACATGAGAAATTTTCTTTCGTCGATTGACAACCATACCAGGCCAGTGGCAGACATTGAAGAGGGCCATATTTCAACGGCTTCCTGCATCCTTGCCAATGTTTCCATGAAACTTCAGAGGCCTCTGTCCTATGATCCTGTAAAGCGGATAATAAAGAATGATCGCGAGGCTACTGCAATGCTGAAAAGGGATTACCGATCACCCTGGAAACACCCTCATCATCTTTTGTCTTAAGGCGCATACATGACCATTTACCACCGCACTGAATATCCGGAGCAGATGCCCCCTGCAGATTTCGATCGCTATCTGGCCTTGGGTTGGTACCGCATGCGCCAACATGTTTTCACCTGCACACACCTGTTTGATTTCAATGATCAAAGCGAACTGATGGGCTTGCGCAGGGTTTGGTGGATGCGATTTTCCATCAACGGTATCCTTCCTCATTCCTCCCACCAGAAATTAAAAAAAAGAAACAATGGATTTCGGGTGGTAATGGGACCACATCAAACAATCAGTACTGCAGAAGAGATTTTATATGCCTCTTACCGCGAATCGATTGAATTTGATGGCTATCCCACACTGCAAGATGCACTGCTTGATCGTGCTGAACATGGAACCATTTACAACAGCCAATCCATTGCAGTCTATGATGGAGAAAAATTGATTGCCTTGGGCATTTTTGATTTGGGTGAAAAATCAGCCTCTTCTCAGATCCATTGCTATGATCCTGCATATGCATCTTATAGCCTTGGAAAATACCTGATACTGCTCACACTGGATCACCTGAAATCACTGGGATTTGATTGGTATTATCCGGGCTATGTTTTTGCAGGAAATCCCAAAATGAACTATAAGCTTTTTGCCGGAAAAGAAGCTGCTGAATATTTTGATCCTGAAACCGGAGAATGGCAAGGCTTCGTTGAGGAATTGCTGGATGATGAGCCCTATAGCGAAGATCTCATCCTCCAAGTCAGTGAAAAAATGTTCGGCAGAACAAGGGAATAAGGCTCAGCGATGATTGTTGAGTATCTCCTTGATATGGTGCAAGTTTTTGTATTCCAACGTTGATGCCGTCATGGAATTAATGCTCTCCAACAAAAGGTTTCGCTTTGATTGATCTTCCCAAACCACTGACAAAGGATGCATGTCAACCTTCACAAAAAACAGGCAACAATCACCTGCAATACCCACCGTGGTCTGGGTTTCAGTCCTGAAACAAAGATCGTCAATCCCTGCTGCTGCAGGCCGTTGATAAGCAGGGTGCTGGCTCAGTCCCGGCAAAGAGGTAACCGTCCAGACATGCCTTCTGAACAAGGCCCCATCCCTTGAAATGATGGCAGCTACTTTTTCGCTGGATGCCCTGAGGTTGTCACCATCCGCCACAGGCAGGTGCAATCCAAAAAATGATTCCCCCAATTTCTGTGCAGGCACAAATCCGCTGGGAAAGCAAAAACAAATCGAAACCAATTTGCCTTTGTGTAAGATGGCAAGATCTTCCTCGCATGCCAATGCAATGGTTCTGATGTCTGTGGCATTGTTCAGGCCACAATAGTTTCCCATCATTTGTACCAATGGAATGGCATCATTGGCTGTAGCAGCCAGGTCATTCCCCATGGCATCCAATTCGCGCTTTTTTTGCAAGAGGTAAGAAGGGTCAGGATGCCGGTTGAACGCATCCCCATTGTATTTGACAATGTCTGCAGAAACGGTATAAGGAGCTTTGACAGGAAAAACCATTTGTACTGTTGTTGGCCAAAAGTACAAAAAATGCAACGCCTTTCATCTTCGAAAAGTTATTGTGAGGCGATGTCTGAAACCCAATGCACCTGGCCATTTTGCTTGGCCGATTCGTCTTCTCCGTCAGCAACAAATAATTTCATCCTGTCAGAAAATCCTTTCAGTACCTTGTTGACCATTCCATTCACAGTGCCTTCTTCTTCAATGGTTCCAGCCCTGATCCCAGTAAGGATTTCAATTCCATCATCAATGGTGTCCACTGTCCAGATCTTGAACTTTTGCAGGCGAACCGCTTCCAGGATGTCTTCTTTCAACATAAGTTGTCTGGCATTGGATGAAGGAATCATGACGCCTTGCTCGCCATTCAGTCCAATCAATTTGCACAATTCAAAATATCCTTCAATTTTTTCATTGATACCACCAATGGCCTGCACCTCTCCTTTTTGGTTGACAGAACCCGTGACGGCTATGCCTTGCTTGATGGGCAGTTTGGCCAGCCCAGACAACAATGCATAGAGCTCCGTACTTGATGCACTATCGCCCTCCACTTCGGAATAACTCTGCTCAAAAACAAGCCTTGCAGAAAGACTTACAGGCTTGTCCTGAAAGAATTTTTCTGCCAGGTAGCCGGTCAATATCAATACCCCCTTGGTATGGATAGGGCCGCTCAATTCAGCCTCCCGTTCAATGGCAACAATACCGGCTTTCCCGAGATTGATGCTGCAGGTAATCCTGTTGGGCTTGCCAAACATCAGGTCTCCCATGTCAATCACGGAAAGGGCATTGACCTGTCCAGTTTTCGTTCCCGTGATGTCGATCAGGATTTGTTTTTCCTGAACCATTGCATTGATTTTTTCTTGGATCAGGTTGCTGCGATAGGCTTTTTTCTCCACGGCCAGCTGAACATGACGACCACTGATCACCGCCGACTGCTCTTCCAATGCATAATGGTTGGCTTCTCTCAAAAGGTCAGCAATGCGGCCAAATCTTGTGCTGAGTTTTTGCTGGTCTTCTGCCAGCCTTGAACCATATTCAATTATTTTTTTCAAAGCCTCTGCATCAGGTTTGCCGATGGACTCGTTGATGCCAAGGGTGTTTAAAAATCGAATATAGCTGGCTGAATTTTCAGGATTGCGGTCCATTTCAACATTGAAATCAACCTTGATCTTGAAAAGGTTTTTAAACTCATTGTCAGCAGCGTAAAGTACATGATAATACAAGGGGCTTCCCACCAGGATCACTTTTACTTGCAGCGGAATGGCCTGGGGCTTGAGCGATTTTGTGGTGAGGTATCCCAGCTGATCCATGGCCTCTTCAATAAGGATTTCCTTGTTGCGGATCGCCCGTTTCAGGGCTTCCCACGAAAAATAATTCTTGAACAGTTCCGCAGCGCGAATGATCAGATAACCACCATTGGCCTGGTGCAGTGAGCCCTTCCTGATCATGGTAAAATCCGTGACCAAAGAGCCCATGACCGATTCTTTTTCAACCCTTCCGATGAGGTTGTTGTAGGTCGGATTGGTTTCAATGATGACGGGAGCGCCTGTTTGCCCACTGTTATCGATGAGGGCATTGACTTCATAACGGCTCAGGTAATTGTTTGCCTTGTTGTTGCCTCCCGCAAAACTTTCTTTGTGCGATATCAGGAATGCCCCCAGATTGCTGAGGATATCATCCCTGACCGATTGAAGGTAGGCAACCACTTCTGGGAATGTTGCGTATTTGGTTTTGATTTCGTCAATCAGCGTATTGATGGCAAAGCTGGCCACCTCTGTTTCGAGCTTTTCAAATGCTGCCACAGCTTCTTTTTCCAACTTGCGCTGTTCTTTCAACATGCTGGCTACCTCATCTGCAAAACCAGTCTGTATATCAGCAATTTTTTTCTTCTCTTCCTCTGGCAAGGCCTCAAAAGCTTCATCAGTAATGGGTTCTCCGTTCTGGACCGCAACCGTATAAATCTCCCAGGGTGTTTGCTTGATGATCAAAGACTCTTTGGCCGCTTTCTGGTCTACAATGGCCGATAACGCAATCTGTTGCTGTTGGTGTTTGTCGGAGATCTCCTGACGTCGCTTGGCATATTCCTCGCTCTCAAATACCTTCATCAGGGATTGAACCGTTTCATGGATCAGGGCCTTCATGTTCTTCTTTAGCGCGTTGGCATGGCCGGCAGGCAAAAACAAACGCTTCGGCTGATAGGCATCCTGGAAATCATTTACATAACACCAGTCTCCCGGCACCGGTTCTGTCTTCACTTTTTTCTCCAGAAATAGCTTGACCGCTGTCAGTTTTCCTGTTCCATCATCGCCTGATACAAAAACATTGAAACCATCTGCCTTGATGCCCAAACCAAGTTTAAGTGCCTCTTCCGCCCTTTTCTGCCCTATCATCGCTTGCTCATGGCTGGCTTCAGCCATTTTTTGCAATTCCAGCAAATCATCATTGCAGGCATTCCGCAATGCTTCAGCACCAAGAATCTTCATCATGTCATTTAATTTTGGGAAAACTATCCCAAATGCTGACGGCAGGGAATGATGAGTGTCATGCGTTTTGATGACAGCAAAAAAAAGGGAAGACCTCCGGTTGGAAATCTTCCCTTTTCTATCAAAAAAATAAAAATTTATCTGACTGTTGTAAAACTCCAGGTACTGGACCAGGCTCCGTTTACCGCTTGTACACGCCAGAAATACCTGGTATTACGCACAAGATTAGTGGTAATGACGAGTGATGTTCCTGTAGGTACATCTCTGGTAACAGTTGTTGACGTTGTAAAGCCTGAAGTAGTGGAGTATTGAGCCCTATATGTGGTTGCACCCGCTGAAGCCAACCACCTCAATGTAGGAGTTCTGCTTACATTGGTTGCAGCATTGGCAGGTGAAGACAGGACTGGTGCAATTAAAACCGTGGTAAAACTTCTTGTTGCAGACCAGTCTGATGATCCAGCAATATTCCTGGACCTTACCCTCCAGTAATACACTGTTCCATTCGTCAATCCTGAAAGGGGAGTAGATGTTGGGGTAATCCCAGTCCTGTTGAAGGAGGTTGTAGCAAAGTCTTGAACTGTCGAAACCTCTACTTCATAAGAGATTGCTGTTGAAACTGCATTCCAGGTCAAGCTTCCTGTCAATAAAACGCCTAAAGCTGCATTTGCAGGGCTGATTTGTGTAGGTGGAACAGGAATGGTTGGTGGAGGAGGAGGCGTAAAACTGGATTGTAACAACCTGTTTGCTGTTCCGGATCCTGCAGGTAGCCCGGTTATGATTCCCAGTACTGCATTGTTTTTCAAGGCAGTCTCAATTTGTGCTGTTGTGGTACCGAGATTGTTTTCAAGATACAATGCTGCAACGCCAGCCACATGTGGGCATGCCATGGATGTACCTGAAATTGTATTGATAGCAGTACTGCTGGTAATCCATGCTGATGTAATTTCAAATCCTGGAGCAAAAATATCCACCACTGAGCCATAATTTGAAAAAGATGCCCGCGCGTCCGCAGATGTTGTTGCACCAACAGTAATGGCCTCAGGAGTTCTGGCAGGGGAAGAATTAATGGCATCTACATTACTGTTGCCTGCAGCCACACACATTACAATACCATCATTGATGGCTCTTCTCACAGCGTCATCTGATGCTTGTGATGCTCCTCCGCCCAAAGACATATTGCCTACTGCAGGTTTATTGACAACATGGTGCCCTACAGCCCAGTCAACTCCAGCAATAACCCCTGCATTGGTTCCGAATCCGTTGTCTCCCAAGACCTTGACCGGAATCAATTTTATTTGCTTGGCAACACCATAGGTTTTACCACCTACGGTTCCAGCAACATGTGTTCCATGGCCATTAGCATCATTTCGTGAAGCACCGATGTTAACAGAATTATAGCCAGTATCAAGCCTTCCGGTAAACTCAGTATGGTCTAGTTTGATACCTGTATCAAATATATAGGCATCTACAGTAGATCCGGTTTTCTCGTAAGTATAGGTTCCACTCAATGGAAGCGTAGGCTGATCCAGCCTGTCCAATCCCCAGAGAATAAACGGAGTTGTTTGTATCGCTACAGTTGTAACAACTTGATCCTGCTCAATGTATTTGACCCTTGGATCTTTCCTGACTTCTTCTATTTCAACAGCTGAAAGATTTACGCTGAAACCTTTCAATGCATACTTGAAACTCCTGTTCTTCTTGGACTTTCTTTGTTTGCAGATCCTGTCGGATTCGCCATCCACTTCTGTTTCCTTGACATCATCGTTTAATACAACGATGTAAGCACCATCGATGTATTTGCCTCCAGGTTGTTTTGCCATCATGGGGGCCAGATGAATCTCTTCATTCAGTCGGAAGTCTTGTTTGGTGGAAAGGGCTGCATCTTTTGAACAGCCTGCAAGGATGAGAGATGCCATAACAATGGCATAAGAAAACTTGAAAATAGACGTTTTCATATAAATGTATAAAGGGTGAAAGAAGAACGGATAATGGATTCTGTGGAGGATTTCCGAAGGAAGATGGACTTAAAGGATGTCAAATATAATTATTTGTTTCAAAACATAACAGTTTTGAGCAATAGACAGCTACCAACATTACCATTTCAGTGACATCCCAACCCGAACCACCTGGGTCTCATAATAGTCTGTACTCACATAATTAAAACCATTGCCCTGAATATTTTTCCTGATGTTCATGGTATTCAGTAAATCGGTAGCATTGAAAAACAGTTCACCCTTCCCTTTCATCATTGGTTTTTTAAAGCCAAGGTCCAATGAAAACCTGCTGCCAATTTCACCCTGTGGAATAATGTCTGGCGCAAGATAGACCATTGACATCTGGAGGGCTGAACCATTTGCAAACATCAGCTGCTGATTGACCTTCATGTTCCATGAAAATTTTCTTTGCAACGTAGCGCTGTAGACGCTAGCTACAGGGTATTTATTAACAACAGAGAATGCATCAATGGTGTTCTGGTAAAGATTCAAGTTGATATCAAAAGAATAGCGCTTGCGCATTTTTTGTGCCAATTGAAGATCAATGCCCGATGCATAACTCCTCCCGGCATTTTGAAATACTGCATAGATGAGGTTTTTACCCGGGGCAACAGT
>CALPWM020000109.1 GCA_943327275.2 Chitinophaga pinensis | reverse complement strand
TTGCTGCAGTTTGGGTAAATACAGCTACTCTTGTTGCTATTTGTTTAAGTCCACTCGGACCATGGTAAACTGCATACATTGCAGCCATGTTAGCGAGTAATGCTTGGGCAGTGCAAATATTTGAGGTGGCTTTTTCTCTTTTGATGTGTTGTTCACGGGTTTGGAGGGCCATGCGCAGGGCCCTGTTTCCGTCAGCATCTATGCTTACGCCGATGATTCTGCCCGGAATGCTGCGCTTGAACTCGTCTTTTGTGGCAAAGAAAGCGGCATGTGGGCCACCGTATCCCAGGGGTACGCCAAAGCGCTGGGCTGATCCGCAGGCTGCATCAGCGCCGAGTTCACCCGGTGGGGTGATCAAGGTAAGTGCCAGCAAGTCAGTGGTCATCACTACGTATCCGCCAATTTCATGGACATGGTCGATAAATCCTTTGTAATCGTTCAGTCCGCCGATATTGTTGGGGTATTGAACCAATGCGCCGAAATAGGAATTGTCTAATGTGCTGGTTGAGAAATCTCCTGTAACCAATTCAATGCCAATGGGTAGCGCCCTTGTTATCAGTAGGTCAATGGTTTGAGGGAAGCAGTTTTGGTCCACAAAAAACCTTGGACGCTCGATATGGTCTTGTTTGTTGAGGGCATTGAAAAACATGGTCATTGCCTCAGCTGCTGCAGTTGATTCATCCAACAAAGATGCATTGGCGATGGGCAAACCTGTCAGTTCGCTGACCATGGTTTGGTAGTTCAAAAGGCTTTCTAGGCGTCCCTGGGCAATTTCTGCTTGGTAGGGGGTGTATTGGGTATACCAACCTGGATTTTCAAAAATATTCCTGAGGATGACACTGGGTGTATGGGTGCCATAGTATCCCTGGCCAATGAAATTCTTGGCAACGATATTGGTTTCTCCGATACCACGAATATGCTCAAGATAAGCAGCCTCACTCATGGCTGGGGGAACATTCAATGCATTGTGGTTGACAATATTGGGTGGAACAGTCTTTTCCACCAAGGTGGCAAGGCTTGGTTCACCTATGGTGGTGAGCATTTCCCTTTCCTCGCTCGCTGAAGGGCCTATGTGCCTGCTGCTGAATTCGTTTTCCTGTTGCGTCAAAAGATTCATGGATGGGTCTTTATTCGTTAGAAATGCTAATTGAGATACCGCAAATTGTCAGGGTGCAAATTTAATCAGAAGCAGGCAGTATATGACGACTTTGTAGACTAAAAAAACGGAATGTGGATTAAATGGTGAAACAGTAGTTTGGCGTTTGTTTAGGTTTTACTTTTGGGGTATGGCGGATGGATTATTGATCAATTGGGAAAAGCAGTCTTTGGCGCATGCAAAAGCCTACAAAGCATTCCTGCAGCGGGTAAACAAAAACCAGGCATTGAAGTTGCTTCCCAGATTGCATGAGGAAGCTTTTGAGCAGGTGGATTGCCTGACTTGTGCCAATTGCTGCAAAAATTACTCTCCCCGCTTCAAGACGCCAGACATCAAAAGAATCAGCAAAGTACTGGGTTTGCGGGAAGGTGTTTTTATTGATACGTATCTTGACATTGACACAGATGGGGACTATGTGCTGAAAACCAAACCATGTCCATTTCTCGGGGCCGATAACCTTTGCTCCATATATGAGGACAGGCCCTCTGATTGCAGAAGATTTCCGTATACCGATGAGGATGTATTTGTCAAAAGGCAGGCCCTTACACTAAAGAACACATCGTTTTGCCCTGCTGCTTATGTTGTGATGGAACGCCTGATGCAAGAGATCAAATAAAGATCAGTAGTTGATTTTTCTGATGGCTGGTGTTTTGAACCAGGTATAGACCACAATGCCGATTGTCATCATTCCTCCAAACACCACCGAGGGGATCACCCCCATCAGCCTTGATGCAAATCCACTTTCGAATGCCCCAAGTTCATTGGAAGAGATGATGAATATGCTGTTCAGGGCAGAAACCCTTCCTTTCATTTCTTCAGGGGTCCTGGTTTGGAGAATCGTGGAGCGTACAATCATGCTGATGCCATCCAACAATCCCGACAGGAACAAGGCAGCAAAGGATATCCAAAAAACAGTGGAAAGCCCGAAGATGATCATGGTCATCCCAAATCCTGCAACACAGAGCAACATGATCTTGCCTTGGTTTTTGCGCATCGGCACAAAGTTGATGAACAACATCATCGCAATGGCGCCAATTCCGGGAGCTGAACGAAGAATGCCCAAACCTTCAGCACCTGTTTTCAGGATGATTTCTGAGAAATAGGGAAGCAGTGCGGTGGCGCCTCCGAAAAAAACCGCAAAAAGGTCGAGGCTCAATACACCCAGTATTTCTTTTGCATTCCAGACAAACCGAAACCCCTCTTGGATACTTTTCAGCATGGGTTCTCTTGGAATGCTGAAGGTGGGTGGTTTGGGGCCAATCAAAAAAAGGATGGCGATGGAAACGGAGAGGAGTACTACCATCAATGAAAAGGTAAAGGTGATGCCCATCGCTCCGTACAGAATTCCGCCTATTGCTGGACCGCCTACACCTGCAATTTGCCATGAACTGCTGTGCCAGCTGATGGCATTGGGTAGTTCTTTTTTGGGAACCAGGCTGCTCACCAGTGCAAAAGAGGTGGGGCCACTGAATGCCCTGGCTATGCCCGTACAGAAAGCGATGAGGTAGATGTTGATCAGGATGGCAGTTTGGCTGAACCGCATTGACGCATGTTCACTGGTGATATAGGTAAAGAGGATGGTAAGGAGCAGGTTTCCTGCAATACTCAGGTGCAGCAATTTTTTCTTGTCTGTTCTGTCGATGATGTAGCCGGAGTAAATGGCCATGATCACTGCAGGAACAAACTCAACCAGTCCTATCAGGCCTATGCTGAAAGGGTCTTTGGTGATTTCGAAAACCTTCCAGCTGATTAGGGTGGCCTGCATGGTCAACACCAAGATGAAGAAAAACCTGGCCAGGAGATAACTCCTGAATTCAGGATAGCGAAGGGATCCAAAGCTATGGTGTTTAACAAATTTGAACATCCCTGCAAATTTCGGTTATTGTCGCTGACCTTGATCAGGGAAGGGAAATAAAATGTTGCCCATCCTCATATTCTTTTTCAAGTGCATCCAGTATGGTGTCAAGGTGTTTTGGATTGCCGATGAAATCAGCATTGCTGGTGTCAACGAACAGCGTTTTCATGTTGTGCTGTTTGATGTAATGCGTATAGGTTTGCTGGATATTGTAGAGATAATCGTTTTGGATATTTTGCTCGTAGGGCCGGTTTCTTTTCTTGATGTTTTCATGCAATTTGCTCACCGGTGCGTGCAGGTATATGAGCAGTTCCGGTTGTATCATCTGATGGTGCATGATTTCAAACAGCCGTTGGTAGAGCCTGAATTCGTCATCCGGAAGGTTTACTTTGGCAAATAACAGGCATTTGGTAAACAAGTAATCTGAGATAGTGAGTGTTCTGAACAAGTCTTGTTGCCCAACCAGGTCTTTTTGTTGTTTGTAACGTTCTGCCATGAAGAAGAGCTCAACGGAAAATGCATATTGTGCGGGGTTGTCATAGAATTTGGCAAGAAATGGGTTGTCTGCAAACTCTTCGAGGATGAGCCTGGCGTTCAAACGCTCTGCCAGCAAGTTGGCCAGTGTTGTTTTCCCGGCCCCGATATTTCCTTCAATGGTGATGAATGAATACTTCATTTTGAAAATCGTTTTACTTCAAGGCTGTCCGGGCATGCCTCGAGAAGTGCCTGGATGGTTTTGTTCAGCACAGGGTCAATTTTTGTTGCGTTCAACTCCAAAAGGGGTATCAGGGCGAATTTTCTCATGTAAATTCTGGGATGGGGAATGGTCAGGTCCGGCAGTTCAACCACATCATTTTCATAGTAAAGGATATCGATATCAATGTTCCTTTCCCCATTCCTTTCCCTGCGCAATCTTCCCATTTGTTGTTCAATCTCCAAAATAGCTGCCATGAGTTCCACCGGACCCATCACTGTATGGATGATCAATACCTGGTTAAGGAAAGCTGGCTGGTCTTCTTTGCCCCAGGCTGCTGTTTCATAAATAGCAGAGCTCCTCGAAATAGGACCACATTTTTGGGAAATCAGCCCTTGGGCTTCCCCTAAAAAGAAGAAACGGTCTCCAACATTGCCACCTATCAGTAAATACACTTCTTTCATAAATAGATCCCGCTTCGGCGGGTAAAGTTCTTTAATTTCGCCTTCTAAACCCATTTGCAATGAAAAGTTTTTTCAAAAGTTTTTTTGCATCCTTGTTGGCACTGATCATTTTCTTTGCCCTGATCTTTCTGTTGTTCTTTGGAGTTGCAGGAGCTTTTCTTGCATCTGAAAAAGTATCGGTTGAAGGAAAATCGGTTTTGGTGATTGATCTTTCAAAAGGGTACAACGATAGAACCATGGAAGATCCCATTGCAGAGATCACAGGAGATGATCTTCAACCGGATTTGAACACGGCCATCAAATTGATTGAAAAAGCCTCAAAGGATTCATCCATCCGTGGTGTATATATTTTATCCAAAGACAATGCCAATGGATTTGCAGGGTCTTCAGAGTTGCGCAAAGCATTGATATCATTCAAAACCTCAGGCAAATTCATCATTGGATACGGGGACTATATTTCTCAAAAGGCCTACTACGTGGCCAGTGTGGCCAATAAGGTCTATTGCCATCCCAAGGGAATGTTTGAATGGCAGGGCATGTCAGTGGAATATACCTTCTTCAAGAACCTGATTGACAAACTGGAGATCAAGCCACAGATTTTTTATGCAGGAAAATTCAAGAGTGCAACCGAGCCATTCAGGACAACTTCCATGTCGGAGGCGAATAAAGAACAGACCAGTGTTTGGTTGAATGATATTTATGATGAGATGATTGAAGTTATTGCATCATCAAGAAATAAAAGCATTGATTCACTGAAGTCCTATGCCAATCGGTTCACCTTGGATAAACCTGAGTAAGCAGTTGCTGAAGGATTATTGGATGGATTGAAATATGATGATCAGGTCAGGGATGAAATCAGACAACGGTTGAAAATTGGAAAAACAGACAAAATCAATTTTATCAGCCTTGCAAAATATTCAAAAGCGGTCAATGTTGCAGGCACCTATTCCAAAGACAAAATTGCACTGGTGTTGGCAGAAGGAGAAATTGTCTATGGAAAAGGATCGCCAGACCAGATCGGTTCTGATGAATACCTGGCTTTGCTGCGAAAGCTCCGCACAGACAAATCCGTAAAGGCCATCGTGTTGCGGGTTAATTCTCCTGGAGGCAGCAGCCTGGCCAGTGAAATCATCTGGAGAGAATTGGAACTCATCCGAAAAGAAGGGAAAAAAATAGTTGTTTCCATGGGAGATGTAGCTGCAAGCGGAGGCTATTATATTGCTTGCAATGCTGATAAAATCATGGTGCAACCCAATACCATTACCGGCTCTATCGGAGTGTTTTCCATTGTGCCTGATTTTTCAAGTTTCATGAACAACAAGCTGGGCATCAGTTTTGACCGGGTAAAGACCGGCGAATATGCAGACATGCCATCTGTTACCAGAGCCTTGACGGAGAATGAAAAACAATTTATTCAGGGTCAGGTGGACCAGATTTACCTTGATTTCAAAACCCGTGTTGCAGAAGGCCGAAAAAAGGATATCAACTATATTGACAGCATCGCCCAGGGCAGGGTATGGACCGGTAAAAGGGCCATTCAGCTTGGGTTGGCAGACAAAATAGGCGGACTGGAAGAGGCCATTGCCGAGGCTGCAAAAATGGCTGGTGTAAAAGAATTCAAGGTCAGGAAATACCCTGAGCCTAAATCCATTCTTGAATATTTTATGGACAAGGGCAGCAGCGACCTCGCCTCATCAACCCTGCAAAAGGAACTTGGAGTGGAAGAATATCAGCTCTTCAAGCGCATCAAAGCAATGAAGGCAGAAACTGGGGAAATCAAGAGCCAACTTCCATTTGAATTCATCATCAAGTGATGTTATTTTTACCAAAACTGAGAAACGGAGTACATGAATAATTCTAACGGTAAGTATAACCAATGGAGGGCAATGCTCGCCATTGCAAAAGCCAGCTTAAAGTCAATTTTCAGAAGTCCTTCTGCGGTGATTTTCAGTTTTCTTTTCCCCATCATTTTTATTCTTGTATTTGGATTTCTAAGTTCAACAACACCGGTCATCAGGGTTACCTTTGATCCTGCATCCTCCAATGCAAACGCTTTGTACACAAAGCTGATTGAAAAGTCCAACCTCAAAGTCATTACCCAGCCCATACTGATATCCCGGCAAGAACTGGAGAAAGGGCATATTACTGCCATCATCAACATCAGGGAAATCAATCCTGCCGCCTATCCGAAATATGTTGTTGAGATCACCACTTCAACTGCAGCAGCAGACAGGATTGGTTTGCTGCAATCCATTATACAGCAGGCCATCGCAGAGTTGGATCTTGTCAACTTTCCGCAAAGACCCAGCTATGCCTATATGCAAAAAGAAACCTTGCCAGGAAGGGAATACCGTACCATCGATTTTATTTTGCCTGGCCAGCTTGGATTCTCTTTGTTGAGTGCCGGGGTATTTGGTGTAGCATTCATTTTCTTTAATCTTCGCCAAACACTTGTGCTCAAAAGATTTTTTGCGACGCCCATCAAAAGGACCTACATCGTTTTTGGTGAAGGGCTTGGAAGGATAGCGTTTCAAATGATCACCGCAGTGGTCATCCTTTCAATTGGTCATTTTGCTTTTAAGTTTACCCTGGTGAATGGCATGGTTACCTTCATTGAGTTGATGGTATTGAGTTTGATAGGGTTGATTGTATTCATGGGATTTGGTTTCATCGTGAGTGGATTGGCCAGCAGTGAAAGCACCATTCCTCCCTTTGCGAATCTTGTAACGCTTCCACAGTTTCTGTTGGCGGGTACATTTTTTCCTGTAGAAAATTTTCCTGCGTGGCTTCAGCCCCTGTGCAAGATTCTACCGCTGACACACCTTAACCAGGCCATGCGCAATGTTGCTTTCGAAGGGGCACATTTGAATGAATGTTGGCCACAATTACAATACTTGCTCATCTGGGGTATTGTGGTCTATGCAGCAGCCATCAAGGTTTTCAAGTGGGAGTAAGCTGATCTTGAAAAATTAAATCCTTTTTTTACTGAACAAGCCAAGGTTTCTTTGCATCCCTTCCCATTTGGTCCTTTTGATGGGAGAGTCTTTGAAAATTTGGTTGAAGGCTGTTTTGTCAAGTGACAACCAGTCATTGATGGAGAACGCCAGGACCTCATCCATTGGTTCCAATTCTGCATGTTGATGGGTTTTGCTGAACCTGTTCCATGGGCATACATCCTGACAGATATCACAGCCAAATACCCAGTCTTCAGCTTTTTGCTGCAGCTCATCAGG
>CALPWM020000108.1 GCA_943327275.2 Chitinophaga pinensis | reverse complement strand
AGGCATTCTCTGGGATGCTAAAAATGAGACCATTTCCCATGATTTGCTCAAGCATTATGGCATCAGCGAAAGCTTGCTTTGTTCAACTGTTCCTCAGTTTGGTGAGCAGGGTTTTGTGACGCCGCAAGCAGCGGAATCATTGGGTATTTCAGCCAATATTCCTGTGTCTTACAGGGCCGGAGATCAGCCCAACAATGCCCTTTCGTTGAATGTTCTGCAGCCCGGAGAAATAGCCGCAACGGCAGGTACTTCCGGGGTTGTCTATGGTGTCATCGATCAACCATCCTATGATCCCAAATCAAGGGTCAATACTTTCGTTCATGTCAACCATACAGCAGCGGAAAAAAGGTATGGGGTATTGCTTTGTATCAATGGCACAGGCATCCTCAACAGCTGGTTGCAGAAAAATGTATTCAACGGATATTCTTATCCTGAAATGAACAGGTTGGCTTCTTCCGTTGCTGTGGGGTCGGAAGGGTTGCTTTGCTACCCCTTTGGGAATGGGGCAGAGCGTGTGCTGGAAAACAGGGATCCTGGTTCAATGATCAAGAACCTTCATTTCAACCGCCACAACAATGCCCACCTGGCAAGGGCTTCACAAGAGGGAATTGTTTTTTCGCTTTTTTACGGGATTGAAATCATGGTAAAAATGGGATTGAACATCAACACCGTCAGGGCAGGGAAGGCCAACATGTTCCAGAGTGATATTTTTACAGAAGCATTTGCCAATACCACTGGTGCAACCATCGAGCTTGTCAATACCGATGGCGCCCAAGGTGCAGCCAGAGGAGCGGGCATGGGGGCAGGTATTTACAAGGATGCAAAAGAAGCATTCAAGGGCTTGAAAGTATTGAGCAGGGTAGAGCCCAATGCAGCCTTGTGTGAACAATACAAGGATGCATACGCCAGTTGGACAGAGGGAATGCAACTTTAATGGGCTGCACGAAATTTTTTAAGAGAACAATTTTATCTTTGACCGGTACCAAACAAAACAATTATCCATAAAATACATACTATGTCAGTAACACTAGGCAACAAAGAATTTTTCCCCGGAATTGGTAAAATAAAATTTGAAGGGGTTGGGTCCGATAATCCATTGGCCTATAAATGGTACAATGAAAATCAAATCATTGCAGGAAAATCCATGAAAGAGCATTTCCGCTTTGCGGTTGCCTATTGGCATAGTTTCTGCAATACCGGTGCTGATCCATTTGGGCCCGGCACCAAGCAATTTGCATGGGATGCCGCATCCAACGCAGTAGACAGGGCAAAGGAAAAGATGGATGCAGCTTTTGAATTCATTACAAAACTGGGTGTTCCATATTATTGTTTTCATGACATCGATTTGGTTGATGAAGGTGCCAATCTTGCTGAATACGAAAGCAACCTGTCTGCCATTGTTGATTATGCAGACCTAAAACAAAAAGCCAGTGGTGTGAAACTGCTTTGGGGTACTGCCAATGTATTTTCCAACCCACGTTACATGAATGGTGCCAGCACCAATCCTGATTTCAATGTATTGGCCCATGCAGCAACACAGGTAAAGAATGCCTTGGATGCCACCATCCGTCTGGGTGGAGAAAACTATGTTTTTTGGGGAGGTCGTGAAGGCTATATGACTTTGTTGAATACCGATATGAAGCGTGAGCAGGAGCATCTTGCACGCTTCCTGCATACAGCCAAGGATTATGCAAGAAAGAACGGCTTCAAGGGTACTTTCTTCATTGAGCCCAAGCCTTGTGAACCTACCAAACACCAATATGATTATGATTCAGCCACCGTTATTGGCTTCCTGAACAGGTATGGTCTGCAAGATGATTTCAAATTGAATATTGAAGTAAACCATGCCACCCTGGCCGGTCATACTTTTCAGCATGAGTTGCAGACGGCTGCTGACGCCGGCATGTTGGGCAGCATTGATGCCAACAGGGGAGATTCTCAGAATGGATGGGATACTGATCAGTTTCCGATGAACCTGAATGAACTGGTTGAATCCATGTTGATTATCCTGGAGGCAAAAGGTTTTGCTGGGGGTGGTGTCAATTTTGATGCCAAGACCAGGCGGAATTCTACAGATATGGAGGATATTTTCCATGCACATATTGGTGGAATGGATGCTTTTGCAAGGGCCCTGGTTGTGGCGGACAATATTCTTCAAAAATCGCCCTACAAGGAGTTCCGCAAGAACAGGTATGCATCATTTGACGCAGGAGAAGGCAAGTTGTTTGAGGAAGGGAAGCTCAGCCTAGAAGACCTGAGGAATTATGCATTCAAGGCTGGTGAGCCCAAGTTAACCTCTGGCCGTCAGGAGTGGTTGGAGAATATCATCAACCAATACATATAGATTTGTAGGTTTTTTGGTAGATATTTTCTATTGCAAAGAGGGGAATTTAGAATAAAATCTAAATTCCCCTCTTTTTTTACTGAATTATTGAATGTTCTAAAACATCATAAGAAAACATTAACAATTTGATAAAAAATAGTAATATTGAAGTTCATAAATACACCAATAGGTGTGTTTAAAATTTTTTAATAACCATAAAACTCGTCTACATGAGAAAATTGGCCTCTGTGCTGGTGATCTGTCTGCTGTTCGGCATGACTGTTTTCGCCCAGACAAGAACCGTTTCCGGCGTGATCAAGAATGACAAGGGAGAAATAGTTCCCTTTGCCACGGTAACCGAAACGGGAACGCAAAATGCCGTAAAAGCTGACGCTAACGGTAATTTCAAAATCTCCATCAAGGAAAAAGGACAACTCTCTGTGTCTGCAACTGGATTCACAGGTAAGGTTGTTTCAGTTTCTGGAGCAAGCACAACGGTTATTCTGGCCACAAGCGAAGGCCAGATGCAAGAGGTTGTGGTAACTGCGCTTGGTATCCAGAAGCAACCAAGGCAGCTTGGCTACTCCACTGCAAAGATTTCAGGCAAGGATGTTACTGCAGCAAAAGCAGTTAACATCCAAAATGGTCTTACCGGTAAAGTTTCCGGTTTGAACATTGCCACAGTAAACAATGGCGTATTTGCCGATACCAGGATTACCCTTCGTGGTATCCGTTCATTGACTGGTAACAACCAGCCTTTGTTGGTTATTGATGGAGTGCCTGTAGCACTTGGATTCCTGAACCGCTTGAACCCCAATGATGTTGATGATATCAATATCCTTAAAGGTGCATCTGCGGCTTCTTTGTATGGTCCGGATGGTGTTAATGGGGTTATCCTTGTTAAAACCAAAAGGGGAACCAAAAGTGGAAATCCGGTAATCAATATTTCCAATTCCACCCAGTTCGAGCAAGTTGCTTTTCTTCCTGAGTTCCAAACACAATTTGGTCAAGGTGCAGCTATTGACAAGAACGGTATTGGGGTTTTTGATCCAGTTGAAAACCAACAGTACGGAGATGAATTCGATGGTTCAATAAGGGATTTGGGTCGTCCTAATGCAAAAGGAGAGATTCAAAAGAATACGTATGCAGCACTTCCAGGTGAAAAAATGAAATACTTTGAGACAGGTATCACTTCACAAAGTGATGTTTCCATGTCTGCCAAGGATTTTTACCTTTCTTTTCAGGATGCAACTATCTCTGGTACATTGGCCGGCGACAAGAACAGGAGGACAACCTTCAGCTTCAAGTCTGCCAAAGAGTACGGTAAGTTCAATGCTGACTTCACCATTACCTATACCAAGTCTCAATACGACGTGGCTTCTAATGGCGCGTATTATGAAGTATTCAATACTGCCCAGAATATTCCTTTGACCAGGTACAAGAATTGGAGAACGGATGAATGGTCTACACCTAATGATTATTTCAATGATTATGCCAGCAATCCTTACTACGTTAAGGATAGGGCGCGTTCAAAGGGAACTTCCCATGACCTTATCGGTACAGCAACATTTAATTATAAAATCCTACCTTGGTTGACTGCTACCTACCGCTTGGGTACAACGGTTGGTTCTAACTATTCTAAGAGTACATCTGAGGCCTTTACATACTCTCCTTTTGCAAAAACATCAGGTAAGTACAATTCTGTGAATGATGTATTTGCAAGCGTTTCTGACGGGCAGAGCATAGGCACAAGAATTACCTCAGAGGCCTTCCTTGCCGGTCAAAAAGACTTTGGCAAGATTTCAGTTGATGGTTTGATTGGTCAGTCTTATCGTGAAACATTCTCCAAATCTGTTTCTGTTTCTGGTTCCAACCTTATCATCCCAACCCTTTTCAATGTTTCCAACAGAACTGGTGAACCAGGTGCAGGAGAAAGCTTCTCTGAAACCAAGCTCATGGGTGTGTTTGGAAAGGCTTCTATTGGATATGACAACTGGGCTTTCTTGGAGGTAACTGGTCGTAACGACTGGGATTCCCGTTTGCCCATGACCGGAAGATCATTTTTCTATCCTGGAGCTTCTGCTTCAGTTGTACTGAGTGATGCCATCAAGGCCATCAAAAACAGTGATGTGATTTCTTATTTGAAATTGAGGGGATCGGTTTCAAAGTCTGGTAACGTTAACCTTGGTGCTTATCAACTTGAGCCTACTTATGGTGTTGCTGGTGGTTTCCCTTATGGAAGTTTACCTGGTTTCCAGGCCAGCTCAAGCGTAAACAACCCTGGTATCAAGCCTGAGTTTGTATTCTCAAAAGAGGTTGGTTTTGAATTGTCTTTGTTCAAAAACAGGGTAAGCATTGAAGCAACTGCCTATACTCAAGACAACACCAACCAGATCCTGAGCATTCAGTTGAGCCGTTCAACTGGTTATTCATCTTCATTGGTTAATGCCGCAGATTTTACCAACAAAGGACTTGAATTTGACCTTCGTTTGACACCTGTGGTTGATCTTGGCGAATTCAGGTTCAACTTCAAAGGAAACTTTACATTGCAAGACAGCAAAGTAAACTCAGTATATGAAGGTTTGAATGAAGTGGGTATCGGTAATGCCAACTTCGCTATCGTAGGATATCCTGCCTTTATGTTCAAATTGACCGATTACAACCGCTCTCCAGAAGGAAAAGTGATTGTAGACGCAAAAACAGGGCTTCCTTCTCAGAACCCTATCGTTAAGATGTTTGGAAGAACAATGCCAAAATACATACTTGGTGTTACACCTTCGTTTGAGTGGAGAGGTTTAAGCCTGACAGTTACTGCAGATTACAGGGCTGGTCATCAGGTGTACAACGGAGCAGGTCCAGACATGGATTTCACGGGTATATCTATTCGCAGTGCCAGCAACAGCCGTATGCGCTTTGTTGTTCCAAACTCAGTGTATGCTGATGCAAGTGGTAAATATGTAGAAAATACCAATGTTCTTGTTCGTGCTGGTGGATACGGGTTCTTTGAAGCATCGGCAACCAACAGGTCAATTCAATCCAACTATTTGACCAGTGCCGCAGCATGGAAAATCAGGGAAGTTTCACTTTCTTACGATTTGCCATCATCTCTGATCAGGAGCGCAAGATTCATCAAAGGAGTTTCAGTTGGTTTGGTCGGTAGGAACTTGCTCATGTTCCTGCCCAAAACAAACGAATGGTCTGACCCTGAGTTCGCGACCACCACCGGAAATGCATTGGGTGTGAACGGAACTGGCCAGCTTCCTCCTTCCAGGATCTATGGTTTTAACGTTAACCTGCGTTTCTAATTCAATCACACGTAAAACCACAACCATGTTTAAAACAAAATATATAATGATCGCAGCCTTTGCAGGATTGATCCTGACTGGCTGTAAGAAAGATTACCTGAACATCAATACAAATCCTAATTCGGCAACTGAGTCGCTTGTAACTCCCGATCTCGCTCTTGCCCCCCAAATGACAAGCACTGCTGGCCGTAATGCAGGCAGCTGGGATTTCATTGCGCGCTGGATGGGATATTGGAGTGCATCAGGCTCTTATTCTCGTTCTACCGTCGAGATGAGCTACAACATCACCAATGATTTTGGAGCCGGCATTTTTGAAGGTGTTTACTACACCGTAGGTCAATACAAAGCAATTGAGAAGAAATCCAAGGAATTGGGTTGGACATATTACGAGGGTATTGCCAAAGTCCTTGGAGCCTATGAAATGATCAATTTGGTGGATCTTTATAACAATGTTCCCAATTCAAAGGCTTTTGATCTTGTTGGTAACATCCGCCCAACCTATGACAAGGGTGAAGATGTGTACAAGGCATTGTTCGCCCAGTTGGATGCTGGTCTTGCATTGATCAAGGCTGCTGATGTCAACAAGAACACCAACATCCTGAAAAGGGATATCATGTTTGCTGGAGACAAGGTTAAGTGGGCAAAATTTGTCAATACTGTAAAACTGAAGATGCTCATTCACACCACGGGTACAAGCACGTTCAGTCCTGCTGCTGAAATCGCAAAGATCAATACAGAAGGATCCGGCTACCTTGGAAATGGTTTGAGTGCAGAAGTTCAGCCAGGCTATGTTGCTGACAGGCCAAACCCTTTCTATAGTTCAAAAATGTTCAATGCTATCAATGGTAATGAAAATGACAACTACAACAGGGCCAACAATTTCACCCTCAGTCTGATGAATACACTTGCTGACCCAAGGGTATCCTATGTCTATCGTGCGCCCAAAGCTGGAGGTGCATTGAAAGGAACAATTTACGGTTCTGATCCATTGATCGCCAATTCTTCTGATAACACGTCAGGAGTGGGATATGGAATAGGCAAGTCATTTACCATGCCAATGTGGATAATGACTTCTGTTGAGGCTGCATTTTATGTGGCTGAGGCAACTGCCAGGGGTTGGATCAGCGGAAACGCTCAAACAGCATATAACCTTGCTGTAAGGGAATCTTTCAGCTGGTTGGGAGTACCCAATGCAGCAACTGTAGCTGATACCTATCTGCGCAAAACAAATGTAGAAGTTGCTTGGCCTACTACTGGAACTTTGGCCAACCAGATTGCTGTGATAGCCTGGCAGAAATACCTTGCTTTGAACGGAATTGGAATTCTTGAAACTTGGAACGATGTTCGCAGGTTGAAAGTAGTCTCTCCTGCACTGTCTGTAGCTCCTGAGAGGGGAACAAACCAAATTCCCTCAAGGTTGCTTTATCCAACTTCGGAGTATAACTACAATGCCGAAAATGTTAAAGCCGAAGGAACAATCAGTCAGTTTACTTCTAGAGTTTTCTGGCACAAATAACTTCGATGTATTCACACACAAAAAGTAAAGACATGAACAATATTTTTTCAAAATTCAAGATTCCCGCGCTGATAGCATTCACGATGCTCAGCCTTTCATCTTGCCTAAAAGATGAAGGATTTGAAAACGGTACATATGGAATGGGTGGTTTTGCTGGTGGCACATTTGTTGCAGTTCCAGCGGCCGCAAGCAGCCCTTTCTCCATCTCAATAGATTCAAAATCGGGCAACCAGCCACTGGAGCTTTTTTCAGTGAACTACGAAAATGTAGACAAGGCTCCTGAAGACATCACGGTAACATTT
>CALPWM020000107.1 GCA_943327275.2 Chitinophaga pinensis | reverse complement strand
CTACCCACACACCAATATCTCCGGTATGGAACCATCCTTCACTGTCAATGCATTCTGCTGTAAGGTCTGGGCGTTTGTAGTATCCCATCATCACATTGGAACCTTTGCAGCAAATTTCCCCATCCTCTGCCAATTTCACTTCAACATTCCTGATTACATTGCCCACAGTGCCAAACCTTCTGCCATAGCTTTCGTAGCGGTTGACACTGATCACCGGAGAGGTTTCAGTAAGTCCATAGCCTTCCATCACCACAAGTTTGGCAGCGGTGAAAACCCTCAACAGCCTTACCTGGCAGGCAGCTGCACCGGTAACGATGGCCCTTACATTTCCTCCCAATGCCTCTCGCCATTTGGAGAAGATCAGTTTGTTGGCAATGGCCAATTGCATGTTATAAACGATGCCTTGGTTTTTGTCAACTTCATACTTGTTGCCAACTGACACTGCCCAGAAAAACAGTTTCTTTTTGATGCCTGTCAGCTCCTTGCCTTTATTGATGATTCTTTCATATACTTTTTCCAGGAGTCTGGGAACGGTTGAGAAAAGGCTTGGTTTGACTTCCCTCAGGTTCTCGCCAACGGTGTCGAGGCTTTCTGCATAATACACGGAAACGCCCCTGTACATGTAGACATAGGTAATGACCCTTTCAAAAATATGGTTCAGGGGAAGAAAGCTCAGTGACCTGTCTTTGGGCCCGCAGATGGGCTCAAGCAGTTCCTCCACATTCATGATGTTATCAAGAATATTGTGATGGCTCAGCATGACACCTTTTGGAAAACCGGTAGTGCCTGAGGTATAGAGAATGGTGGCCAGTTCTTTTGGATTCACCCTTGCCTTGGATGCTTCCAGTGTATTGCGTTCTTCATCATTGCCATTGTGCAACAGTTCTTTCCAATGAAGTGCTTCCTGTATGTCATTGAATGCATAAACAGCCTGCACTGAAGGTGTTTTGGAACGGATGGACTGGACCTTGTTGTACAATTCCTGGTCGCTCACGAAAACCAGTTTTACTGCAGCATCATTCAGGATAAATTCAAGCTCATTGACATTGATGGTAGGGTAAATGGGTGTGAGTACGGCCCCTGTTTGTTGTACGGCAAGATCAAGGATCATCCACTCAGGCCTGTTGTTGCTGAGGATGGCTATCTTGTCTCTTCCTTCGATTGTTCCATCCTGGTATCCGATACCTGCCCGCATCAGCCCCATGCTCAGGCTATTGACCAATTGCTGGATTTCTGCTGTGCTGTATTTTCTCCAAATGCCATCCTCTTTGGCGGCAAACATGTCTTCTTTGGGAAATTTTTGCAGCTGCCAATCAAGGCAGTCAAACAATCTGGTAGGGGTCATAATGGCAAGTTTTGGCTTAATCAAAGATATTTATGTACTGGGATACTGGCTTTTATGTTTATCGAATCATTGACATTGGCACTTCTTTTTTCAACAGGTTCTTGTAGATGAAGGCATTGTTTTCATTGGTTGAATGAAACTGTTGGTTTCCTCCCCAGCCATGCCTGCCCCCAGGATAGACCATGAATTCGAAATGCTTTTTGACATCTTGCAATTTTTTCACCAGTTGAAGGCTGTTTTGCAGGTGTACATTGTCGTCCATGGTGCCATGATAAATCCTGAGCAATCCCTTGTACTGATCAGCATAGGTCATGACAGATCCTGCTGCATAGCCCTGTGGATTCTCAGCAGGCGTATCCATGAATCTTTCCGTGTAGTGGGAATCATACAATTTCCAATCGGTTACACTGCCTCCTGCAAGCCCGTGCGTGAAATATCCAGCACCTGCCGTCAATGCCATGCAGGTCATGTATCCGCCGTAACTGAATCCTGCAATACCAACACGGGTAGAATCAGCACCATGTGTCCGCAACCATTTTACAATGGTAATCCAGTCTTTCAGTTCCCAATTGCCCAGGCTCCTGTGCATGTAGTTGATGCCGTTTTTACCAAATTGTCCACTGGCCCGATGGTCCATCGCAACCTGAATCAGTCCTTCCTTGGCCCACCACTGGGTTTGTCCGTTGAACTGCCAGCCATCACGAACAGTGCCGGCATTGGGTCCGCCATAAATATTGATCATGACGGGATATTGTTTGGCAGGATCAAAATTGAGTGGCCAGGTGATGCGGATGGGAAGCTGAAAAAGACCGTCGTCAGAGGGGATTCTCAGGATCTCGGTTTTGGCCATGGCATAGGCATCAAAATCAGCCCCTTTGCTATCTCCCAATTCAAGTATCAACTTGCCCTTGTTGTTCACCAAGGCCAGCTTGTCTGGGGTTGATGCATTGGAGTAACGGGTGGTGAAATAGCTTCCGTTGGGTGATAGGTCGGTGGCATGGGTATAGTCACCAAAGGTCAGGCGCATTTGGTTCTTGCCATCAAAATCAACACGGTAAAGGTCTGTGCGCACAGAGTTTTCTTGCCTTGACGTGAAATAAATGATGTTTTTTACTTCGTCGATGAATTGAACGGAAGTGCTCCAATTGGATCCGGTGGTGATTTGATTTTTCAGTGTACCATCACTGTTGTGCAGGTACAGCTGATCCCATCCATCCTTATCGCTCTGAAGAATGAACCCCTTGTTGTCGCCAAGGAAACTGATGCGTCCCCCCTGGTCATCAAGGTCAATCCATGTTTTTTGTTTTTCGTTGTAGACTTCTTTTTTGCTGCCATTGGTTGGGTTCACCGCATAAATGATGAGGTTGTCCTGACCGCGGTTCATCCATTGGATCAGCAAGGTTTTTGCATCTGGCGTCCAATAAGGCATGCCAAAATACTGGTCTTCATTTTCATTGAAATCAGCCCAGGTCAATTGGCCTCCATCTACAGGGGTGATGCCAATGCGAACCGTTGGATTCGGATCTCCCGCTTTTGGATAGCGGGTGTTTTCAGAATAACCATGTTGACCATTTTCACTGTAGATCGGGAAAAGGGGAACCTTGGTGTCATTCATGCGCATGAAAACAATCTGTTTGCTGTCAGGGCTCCACCAATAAGACTTGTAGCGGGTGGGTCTCCCGAGAATCTCTTCAAAATACACCCAGCTGGCATATCCATTCAAGATAAGATCTGTACCATCATTGGTGATGCGGTGTTCTTTTCCTGATGCAATGTTGATGGTATAGAGATCATTTTTTCTGGTGAAGGCAACCCATGCCTTGTCTGGCGAAAGCGTAGGATTCACCTCTGTTTCAGGCGTTTTTGTCAACTGTTTTGTGGGTTGCCCCGGTATCATAACAAACACATCATTGTCTCTCAGGCTCACAGTAACCATGGGGCTGGTTTCTTTTTTCAAGAGGTCGGCTGATGATGGGGTCATCTTGCCTGTTTTGCAATCCACCAGAAATACTTTCATGGCAGAATCCTGGTGCTCTTTTTTATTGATCAGCAACCTTGCATCGTCTACCCATCCCAATACACGTGGAAGTGGGGTGGTGATATTGGCTGCACCGCCACGGAGCATCTGTTGTTCGGTGAATTCTTTTTTCTGGGCACTGACGCCTAGTGCAAGCAATGTAGATATGGATAAAAGCAGTTGTTTCATGTTCTTGTTGTATTGATGATTAGTCCCTGTAATTCAATGCAGGTTTTCTAGTTCCAAGCAAGGCTTCATATTTATAATCGCCTTTCATTTTCAGGAATTCGTCTTTTGATTGTTGGATCAATGCAGGATTGGTGAATAGGTCAATGGCTGTCAATGCCATGGTCTTTGCAGCCACCAGCATTCCTTTGGTACCTATTTCAGTTCCACCACAGGCCACGGCTTGCCAGCTGTGGGCAGGTGTGCCAGGGGCCCATGTTGCAGCACGCAATCCAACGGTAGGCAATGCATAGCTGACATCTCCCACATCGGTTGATCCTCCGCCAGCATCCATTTCAATTTTCAAAGGCTTGATGCTGTCAGCAGATTCAACGGCAGGATATTTGAAGGTGAATGATGATTGAATTTTTCTGGCAAAAGCTTTTTCTTCTTCTGAGTACTTGACGCCTCCCACTTTTTCGAGATTGGTTTGCATGGCTTCACCCAGTGTCCTGTTCAGCAACAGATCATGGGTGCCGCCTATGGTCTCATATTCCATTTTGGTTTCTGTGCCCAATGCTGCTGCTTTTGCTGCAGTAACCACACGATCAAAAATTTGTTTTACCTGATCGCGCTTGGGGTGGCGAACATAGTAATAGACTTCAGCAAAATCAGGAACCACATTGGGTGCTTTTCCGCCATTGGTGATGACATAATGAATCCTTGTCTCCTGGGGAACATGTTCACGCATCATGTTGACCATGTAGTTCATGGCTTCAACGGCATCGAGGGAAGAACGGCCTCGGTCTGGTGCACCCGCTGCATGGGCGGAGAGACCGTAGAACCTGAACTTTGCAGAACTGTTGGCCAATGCGCTGGTCATGGTTACACCATTTCCATCACCCGGATGCCAGTGGATGGCCACGTCTACATTGTTGAATAAACCGGCCCTCACCATGTATACTTTTCCTGATCCTCCTTCTTCTGCAGGGCAACCATACACCTTGATGGTGCCCGTAAGTTTTTTCTCTTCAATGAGTTTTTTGATGGAAACACCTGCCGCAACTGAAGCTGCGCCAAACAGGTGGTGTCCGCAACCATGTCCTCCGGCTTTTCCATCGATTCCTTTTTTCTCGGGCACAGCTTGCTGTGCAAGCCCTGGCAGTGCATCAAATTCAGCCAGGATGCCAATCACGGGCTGTCCGCTGCCATAGGTGGCAACAAATGCTGTGGGAATATCTGCCACACCTGCCTCAACGGTAAAGCCTTCTTTTTTCAATGTTTCCTGCAGCAGGGCACTGCTCTTGACTTCTTTGTATCCCAGTTCTGCATTGTCCCAGATCTGAAGGGCAATGTTTTTGTATGCAGGGTAACTGGACTCAAGAGAAGCCAGGGTAGCTGTTTTCAGGGGTTCAACGGATGGAGCAACCACCGTCTTTTTTTTCTGTGCGATGGCATGGAAGCCTCCTGCAAACAGAAGACAGCCGGCGAGCAGTAACATTCTTTTCATTCCTTGTATTTAAGTACACAATTTAACTGCTTATCCTTACATTTATATACCAGTCCAACTGTTTTTTAACCCAACCAAAGTTTCAAAGCCTAAAAAGAATATCCATGCGTCCCAATTCACCATTTTACATCGGTTCCCAGTTTTTTTTGATGTTGTTTGTTTCTCTTTTTGCAACTGCGCAACTGCGCGATAATGCAGGAACCGCAAGGGTTGCGTCGTTCAAAATGCAACAGCAGCTCAATGCAGCTTCTCCCTACAAAAACCTGCAATGGAGGAATGTTGGTCCAGACCTCATCAGCGGACGGGTTACTGAAGTGGCCGGTATTCCGGGAAACAGGAACATCATTTTTGCTTCTTTTGCAACAGGCGGCTTTTGGAAGACCGTTGATGCAGGAGAAAACTGGATGCCCCTGACGGACCAATTGGGAACACTGTCTATCGGTGCCTTTGCATTGGCCCCCTCCAATCCTGACATCATCTATCTTGGCACAGGTGAGTCCAATATATTCAGGGCATCATTACCCGGCATGGGTGCTTACAAATCAATTGATGGAGGGAAGACCTGGTCGGCTATTGGCCTGACCAATACCGGTACCATTGCCCGGATCCTGGTGCATCCCCAGAACCCTGATGTGGCCTATGTTGCAGCGGGTGGAAACGAGTGGAGCTATAACAACAACAGGGGTGTTTACAAAACAACAGATGGCGGAAAAACATGGAGCAGGATATTGGGGAATGATGAAAAAACCGGAGCCATTGACCTGGTGATGGATCCAACAAACCCAGACCTGATCATTGCCTCCACCTGGAACCGCATCCGCAGAAGATGGAGCGATCCGGTTCCTGAAGATGGGGACTATCTCTATAAAACAGTTGATGCCGGCAAAACATGGAGCAAGCTCACCAATGGTTTGCCCGAGACAAAATATACAGGAAGGGTAGGGCTTTGTTTTTCAAAAAGCAAACCCAATATTGTGTATGCCTATGTTGACAACCATACGCCCAAGCGTGACCCAAAACCTGGTGAGCTTGACCCTTATGGCAGGCCCATTCAAGTGATTCCCTATGGTGTGCAAGTATACAGGAGTGAAGACAAGGGTGAAAACTGGAAAAAAGTCAGCACGGAAGATGATAAACTTGAACGATTTGCTGGAACCTATGGATGGGTATTCGGACAGATCAGGGTAGATCCCAACAACGAAAACATTGTTTACATCATGGGTGTTCCCCTGGCCAAATCCACCGATGGTGGAAAGACTTTTACTGCCATGCGCGCTACAGACAAGGAGTCTGATGCACAGCATGGAGACAACCATGCATTATGGATCGATCCCACCAACAGTGCATACATCATCAATGGCAATGATGGCGGTGTTGTGCTCTCCTACAATGGAGGTGACAAATGGAAGAATTTTTTCAGGAAAATTCCAACCACCCAATTTTACAACATCACCTATGACATGAAGCAACCCTACAATATTGTGGGTTCGGTACAGGATGAGGGAAGCTTCATGGGCAGCATCAAGAATACTTTTGGCAAGAAGCCTGAAGGCATCATGGCCTGGGACGATGCGCCTGGTGGCGAAGGAACCATCATTGCCATGGATCCAAAAAATTCAGACATCATGTACGCCAGTTCATTTTATGGAAGACTGATGAAGAGCAATCTCCGCATGCCAAAGACGGCCTGGGGACAGAAGCCTCATCCGGATTCCGTCCGCACAAAAGATATTTTTCCAAAGAAGGCTGATGATGAGGAAGTGCACCGCGGCGAGTGGCTGGCCTTTACCATGGTTTCTCCGCATGACAACAAAACCATCTACCATGGTTTCCAATACCTTTTTGAATCCAAGGACGGTGGAGAATCATGGAAGCGCATCAGTGAAGACCTGACTTACAATGACAAGAACAGGATGGGCAAAACGCCTTATGCCATCAACCACCAGGCCATCACTGCGATTGATGAATCGCCGTTGAAGAAAGGATTGCTTTACGCTGGTACTGATGATGGAAGGGTTTGGATGAGGCCTGCCGATGGAGCTTCATTTGTGAGCATTATGAAAGGCATCCCTCAGAATGCACATACATCAAGACTTGTGGCTTCTTCCCACCAGGAAAACAGGGTATACCTGACCCTGAGCAACAGGAGAGAGGATGATGACAAGCCTTATATCTATGTTTCAGATGACAGGGGAATGACCTGGAGAAGCATTGCAGCCAACCTGCCTGCTGCACCGGTTAATGTGATCAGAGAGGATGGCAAGAATCCTGCAAGGTTGTATTGCGGAACCGATATGGGCATCTATTACAGCAACAATGGCGGCAAGAGCTGGACCTCATTGCAGGCCAACTTGCCTGCTACAGTATCAGTGCAGGATTTGTTCATTCACCCACGTGAAAGAAATCTGGTGATTGCCACCTATGG
>CALPWM020000106.1 GCA_943327275.2 Chitinophaga pinensis | reverse complement strand
TCTTGACTTCTGTCAGAACAAAAGAAGGAATTGATTTGCTGAGGGATGTTTTGCATGATAAGATGACCTTGATCAGTGGGCATTCAGGTGTCGGAAAATCAAGCCTGATCAATGAAATCCTGGAAAATGAAAACATCCGGACCAGTGAAGTAAGTGACTGGAGTGGGAAGGGTATGCATACCACTACATTTGCAGAAATGTATGATCTCCCCAAGGGCGGAAGATTAATCGATACACCGGGCATGCGGGAATTTGCCATTGCGGATATTTCAAAACAAGAGCTCTCTCATTATTTTCCTGAAATGAGGGCCGTCATGAACGATTGCCAGTTCAATGATTGCATGCACATCAATGAGCCGGGTTGTGCAGTGAAGAAAGCCGTAATTAAAGGGGAGATCCATGAGGAGCGTTATGTGAGCTACCTCACCATCCTGGACAGTATCCAGGAAAAGCAGTGGTAATCACTATTTGAACCAACTGCTGTACATCGAATAATTTTTGGCAATCCTTTCTATCTCTCCGCTGATTTTTTCAGGTGAAATGTCTTTTACTTTTTTGGCAGGTACACCGGCAAAAATAGAACCTTCGGGTACAATGGTACCCTCCAATACAACAGCGCCAGCAGCAATGATGGAATTGCTTCCGATGACAGCCCTGTCCATCACGATAGCGCCCATCCCAATCAACACATTGTCGTGTACGGTGCAGCCATGAACAATGGCAGCATGTCCTATGCTTACATTGTTTCCGATGGTGGTAGGATTTTTTTCGTAAGTACAGTGGATGACAGCATTGTCCTGGATGTTGACCTTGTTGCCGATGCTGATGCCATTGACATCGCCACGGACCACAGCATTGAACCAGATGCTGCAATGGTCGCCCATGCGCACATCGCCAACAATGGTGGCATTGGGGGCAATGAATACATCTTCACCAAACGAAGGGGAGATACCTTTTACAGGGAGAATGACTGGCATATTTTTTCTTAAAGTTATCACATATTGTGGAACTTTGCTTTCATGAACCAACGGGAACTTTTCTTGCAGCATGTTGCACAAACATCGGATGCGCCGCTTGCATTGGAGATTGTTGCTGCAGAGGGTTGCAAGATGTACGACAGGCATGGCAAGGAATATATTGATGTCATCAGTGGCATCAGTGTGTGCAATGTTGGGCACCGCAATCCAAAAGTGGTGCAGGCCATCAAGGACCAGGTTGATCAGTACATGCACATCATGGTGTATGGTGAGTTGATTGAATCACCCCAGGTGCAGTATGCCTCAAAACTTGCTAGCCTGCTTCCTTCATCATTGGATGCTGTTTATTTTACCAGTTCAGGTTCAGAAGCAACAGAGGGTGCCATGAAGCTGGCCAAGCGATTGACAGGGCGCACCAACATGGTGGCTTTCAATGACTCTTATCATGGCTCAACCCAGGGTGCATTGAGTGTCATGGGAAGTGAATATTGGCGTAACGCCTATCGGCCTTTGATTCCCGGAATCAAACATGTACATCATAATCAATTTGAATCACTGGACGCCATTGATGAACATACTGCCTGTGTAATTGCAGAACCGATACAGGCCGAAAGAGGCGTCATGTTGCCTTCAACCGCGTGGATGAAAGCGCTGCGGCAACGTTGCACAGATACAGGCGCTTTGATGGTCTTGGATGAGATACAGACCGGATTTGGAAGAACAGGATCCATGTTTGCCTTCGAACAATTTGATGTAGTGCCAGATATTTTGCTTTTGGGAAAAGCGCTGGGTGGCGGCATGCCATTGGGAGCATTTGTGGCATCAAAGCAAATGATGGACCATTTCACCCTCAATCCAGTACTTGGGCATATCACCACATTTGGCGGTCATCCGGTTTCTTGTGCAGCTGGATTGGCAGCCCTGGAATTTTTGGTGGATGAAAAATTGATTTCCAAGGTAAAGAAAAATGAACTGCTATTTGCTGAACTGTTGCATCACCCGATGATCAAAGCATTCAGGTCTGCGGGATTGTTGATGGCCATTGATTTTGGTTCCTGGGACCTCAACAAGAAAATCATTGATCGTTGCATCGCCAAAGGGGTATTCACGGACTGGTTCCTTTTTGCTTCCCACTGCATGCGGTTGGCTCCACCCCTGATCATCACAGAAGAAGAAATACGAACAGCATGCGCTATCATCCTCGCCTGTTGTGATGATGAGCAAGCAAGTTGCTAGAATCTGAACCGGGGCAATTGGTTTATTTGCTCAGGTGCATGCTTCTTTCCTTGTACAAGGTCCTGAAATAGGGATCCCTGAGGTCTTTGATGAAACGGATGGCCTCGCCAGTCGACTTCATTTCTGGACCCAATTCCTTGCTGACGCCAGGGAATTTATCGAAACTAAACACAGGTTCCTTGATGGCAAAACCTTCCAACTTTTTCTCGTAGGTAAAGTCAGTCAACTTGTGCGTTCCCATCATGATCTTGGTCGCAATGTTGAGGTAAGGGATTTGATAGGCTTTTGCAATGAATGGCGTTGTTCTTGAAGCACGTGGGTTGGCCTCAATCACAAATACCTGACCTTTTTTAATGGCAAATTGTATGTTGATCAATCCCCTGATATCAAGGGCCCTTGCAATTTTTTCTGCATAGAACTCCATGGTGGTCACCTCAAGTGGCGTTAGGTTGAAGGCTGGAAGCACGGCATTGCTGTCTCCACTGTGGATGCCCGCTGGTTCAATATGTTCCATCACACCCATCACGTGAAAATTTTCGCCATCGAAAATCCCATCAATTTCAGCTTCCTGGCAACGGTCAAGGAAATGGTCGATAAGGATCTTGTTGTCTGGCAAATGTTTGAGCAGGCTCACCACTGCAGACTCCAGTTCATCATCATTGATGACAATGCGCATTCTTTGTCCTCCCAAAACATAAGAAGGTCTGACCAGTACGGGGTATCCCACTGTCTTGGCCACTTCAACCGCTTCATCTACCGTATTGGCAGTTCCGTAGTTTGGATAGGGAATTTCCAGGCTTTTCAGCATGTCGCTGAATCGTCCACGGTCTTCGGCAATATCCATGTTATCGAAGGATGTGCCAATGATCTTGATGCCTTTCTTGTGCAGTTTTTCAGCCAGCTTCAAGGCAGTTTGTCCACCCAGCTGTACAATCACCCCCTCAGGTTTTTCATACTCAATCAGTTCCCAGAGGTGTTCCCAAAAAACAGGTTCAAAATAGAGTTTGTCCGCGATGTCAAAATCGGTTGAAACGGTTTCAGGATTGCAGTTGACCATGATGGCTTCATAGCCGCATTCCTTGATGGCAAGCAAGCCATGGACACAGCAATAATCAAACTCAATGCCCTGGCCAATCCTGTTCGGTCCTGAACCCAGTACGATGATTTTTTTCTTGTCGCTTACCTTGCTTTCATTGGTGCCATTGTTTTCAAAACTGCTGTAGAAATAAGGTGTTTTGGCCTCAAATTCTGCAGAACAGGTATCCACCATTTTGTAGACCCTGGTGATGCCAGCAGCTTTTCTTTTTTCATAGACAGCGTCCTCAGTACCATCTTGCATGATCTTGCAAATCTGCTCATCGCTAAAGCCATGGTGTTTTGCTTTTTTGATCAATTCAATGGGCAGTGAATCAAATTTATGTTTGGCAATTTCTTTCTCTACATCAACAATCTTCTGTATCTCATAGATGAACCACCTGTCGATCAGGGTAGCCTGACAAATTGATTTCACGCTGATACCCATCATCAGGGCATCCTTGATGCGGAATATCCTGTCCCATTTGGGTGTCTTCAGGTACTCCAGTATTTCATTGGCATGCATCATGCTCTTGCCATAGTATCCCAATCCCACTGCATTGTTTTCCAGGCTTTGACAGGCCTTTTGAATGGCTTCGGTAAAGCTTCTTCCAATTGACATTACTTCACCTACAGATTTCATCTGAAGCCCAAGGGTATCGTTGGCCCCTTTGAACTTGTCGAAATTCCATCTTGGAACCTTCACGATGACATAGTCCAGTGCAGGCTCAAAATAGGCTGAAGTGGTTTGGGTGATTTGGTTTTTTAACTCATCAAGGCTATAGCCCAGTGCAAGTTTTGCAGCAATTTTGGCAATGGGATATCCCGTTGCCTTGGATGCCAGTGCTGAAGAGCGGCTTACGCGCGGATTGATCTCAATGGCGATGATTTCTTCAGTTTCAGGGTTCAGGGCAAACTGAACGTTGCAACCACCAGCAAAATTACCAAGGTCACGCATCATCCTGATGGCCGTATTCCTCATCAGCTGAAAGGCTGTATCGCTCAGTGTCATTGCAGGTGCTACCGTGATGGAATCACCCGTATGAACCCCCATGGGGTCAAAGTTCTCTACTGTACAGATGATGGCTACATTGTCCTTGGAATCCCTGAGCAATTCAAGCTCGTATTCTTTCCATCCCAAAACTGCTTTTTCAACCAGCACCTCGTGAATCGGAGAAGCGGAAAGCCCACGGTTCAATGCTTCATCCAGGAATTCTTTGCTATGCACAAAGCCGCCACCGGTTCCACCCAAAGTGAAAGAGGGCCTGATTACCAGCGGGAAGCCAATTTCCTGGGCAAACTCTTTTCCTTCCAAAAACGAGTTGGCTGTTTTTGCAGGTGCCACCTGGATGCCCATGCGGATCATCCACTGCCTGAACAGTTCCCTGTCCTCGGCCTTGTCAATGGCCTTTATGTCTACTCCAATCAGTTTTACATTGTATTTTTCCCAAATTCCCAATTCAGCAGCCTCTTTGGCCAGGTTCAGGGCTGTTTGTCCACCCATGGTAGCCAAAACCGCATCAATCTGGTTTTCCTGTAGAATCTGTTCGATGCTTTCCGTATTCAATGGCAAAAGGTAAACCCTGTCAGCCATCATGGGGTCGGTCATGATTGTTGCCGGATTGGAATTGATCAGGATTACTTTGATGCCCTCTTCACGGAGACTTCTGGCCGCCTGGGTTCCTGAATAGTCAAATTCACAGGCCTGGCCGATGATGATTGGTCCTGAACCGATGATGAGTACTGATTGAATCGAAGCGTCTTTTGGCATGAGATGGACTTGAGATTATTGGTTAATGGGCATAAAAAAACCGGGTTGTACCCGGGGGGCAAAGGTAATGTTTGGACATAACTTTGCGAAGTAAATATTCAGATATTCAGCAAGATTGCCCTTTCTGTTGAAACTTGGTGGGAAATTCAGGCTTGATTATGGTAGGCTGCGATTTCAAAATCCTCCACAACGGCTGTCTTGCCCATATCGGGGAACTTTACAGCATCATTCAAGGATTCATTTTCTCTTTTTTTGCTGATGCCTACAATGGCCGCCAGTGCGGCCCAAACCAATACTATTTTTGTAATTGTGTATTTCATGGTGATGGTACTCATTTATAGACAACAAATGAAGCCAATATGTTGTATGAAGGATTGATTTTTTTTTAAAATCTCCTACTGGCAGTAGCTTTGCACCATGAGGGTCTTCATTTTTTTCCATGTTCTTTGTCTGTTTGTTGTTGCCATTGCTGTTGCACAGCCCCCTGGAGGATTGAACTATTTTTCCTATCCCTTGTCTATCAAACCCAAGCTCAACGCCAATTTCGGGGAAATGAGGAACAATCATTTTCACATGGGGCTTGACCTTTCAACGGAGGGAAGGGAGAACCTGCCCATCCTGGCTCCAGCGGACGGGTATCTTGCCCGCATCAAGATTGAGACGGGTGGATTTGGTCGGGCTCTTTATGTAAATCATCCGAATGGGACCACTACACTTTATGCCCACATGAACAGGTTCATCCCGGCGGCAGAACAATTCCTGAAGGCAAAACAATATGAACAGCAAACCTGGAAGATTGATGTAAATCTTCCTCCGGATCTTATCCCACTGAAAAAGGGGCAGTTGATCGGGTACAGCGGAAATACGGGGGCATCCCAAGGGCCTCATGTTCATTTTGAGATCAGGGATACCAAAACAGAAAACTGCCTGAATCCATTGTTGTACAGGTTTCCGTTGCATGATGTTACCCCACCGGATGTTTACCGGCTTGTTTTTTATGACAGGGACAAAAGTATTTATGAGCAGGCTCCCGTTGCTTTTAGCCTTGTCAGACAGGGAAATGAATTCAAGCCATTGGGTTTGGTGGAACTACCATTTGATAGGGCCTTCATGGCCATTCAGGCCACAGACAGGATGACCGGGATTCCCAATCCCAATGGTTTTTTCAGTGCATCCTTGTTCAAAGACGACGGGTTGATTTCAAGCTTTGAGATGGACTATATTGGGTATGATAAAACCAGGTACCTCAACGGCCATATTGATTATCTAACCAGGGTCAAGGGAGGAGCGTATTACCAGATGTTGTTTCCACCCAAAGGCTATGGCGTAGACATGTACAAGCCCAAAGATGACAATATTGACCATATTCGTATTTCTTCGTCCCAGGAACCCTATAGCATCAAGGTAACGGATGCTTATGGGAACAGTTCTTATGTGGAATTCAAGGTAGTCAGAAAACCAGGTGAACGACCGGCGAATGTATTTCCAGGAATGTCTATGGAGCCCAATATCCTCAATGTTTACGAGGATGAACACATCCAGTTTGTTTTCAAGGAGGATGCATTTTATGATGCCTTCCACTTTTCTGTTCAATCATTTTACGCCAACAGTGCTGCGGAACTTTCTTCTGTTTATCAATCACTTCCGGCAGATATTCCCGTTCAGTCTTATTTCACAACCCGCCTCAAACCCAACCGGAACAACCTTTTGGTAAACAAAGACAGGGTGGTCATGAAAAGAACCTATAAGGCAAAAACCGAAATCAAAAAAGCGGTGGAAGAGAGAGGCTGGTATGCGGCCCAGTTCCGTGATTTTGGCTATTTTCAATTGCTGGAAGACCTTCAGCCCCCAACCTTATCCTCCGCGCTCCAGTCAGGTACAACTGTTCGGGCGGGATCAAGGATTGTTTTTGACGTTTCAGACAACAACAAGGTCATCAGGGATTTCAAGGCCAGTGTTGATGGACAGTGGCTGATGTTTCAGCCTTCAGGCAGCCGTTTCGCCTACACTGTCGATGAACATTTTCCTTTGGGTGAACATAAGCTTTCTGTTGTTGTTTATGATGAAGCCGGGAACAATGCGACCCGGGAATACATCATCAAACGCAACTAATTCAACAGTATGGAACTTATCGAAGGCAAAAAAGCACCTGCATTCACAGCAGTGGACCAGGATGGACAGAAAATCAAACTTGCAGATTTCAAAGGCAAAAAACTGGCCCTCTATTTTTATCCCAAGGATGCTACCAGTACCTGTACGGTGCAGGCCTGCAACCTCAGGGATGGTTTCAAAGAGCTCAGTAAAAAAGGGATTGAAGTGGTGGGAGTGAGCCCAGACGATGAAAAATCACACCTGAAATTCATCGCCAAGCAGGCCCTTCCTTTTCGCCTTATTGCAGATACGGATAAAACCCT
>CALPWM020000105.1 GCA_943327275.2 Chitinophaga pinensis | reverse complement strand
TGTACGAATTGAAATCCCTTGCAAAAACCACCCATTGCTGATCAGGTGAAACATTGGCCCATGAAGGCTTTGGCGTTGGCTTCTTGTGGTCTTTCAATTCAACAAGCGAGTCAACCGTAATATTGTATTGAAAATAAAAAACCTTCTTTTCTTTGGTTGATGTTCCTTTTTTGGTGGTATCTTTTTTCTCAACTTCTTGTGTGCTTTTCACTTCAAACTGTATCCAGTTCTCATCCTTTACAAACTTGAGGTTATCGATAGAAAGATGCTTTCCATCAAAAGGATCCTTGACAATCCTTGTGATGGATGCGGCCAATTTATCATTGTCGAACATGGGAACTTTTGACATTTTCAACGGATCTACTACATACCATTTTTTACCAGCGGTTGTTTCATAGGTGTACCAAAACTTAACTCCGCCTTTCATCCAGTGAGGATCTACAGCAGTGGAGAACAGCATTTTCTCCAATTTTTTGGGAGAGAACCTTGCGGCCAGTTCATAGTTGGCTTTGGAGGCTGGCAATTGTTGTCCAAAAGAAATATTGGAGCATGCTAATACGAGCATCAAGAAAAAAATCCTTTTCATGCAGTTGGTTTTCGGTTATGCATAAAGATAATCCCATTTTGGCTAAATTCGGGTTCATACCAGCAACATGAAAAAGCTTTTTATCATCCTTTTTTTTCTGACCGCCATGACGCAAAACAGTACAGCACAAAAAACCCTGAGCTTTCTTGCCTTGGGAGATTCCTACACCATAGGGGAAAGTGTTCCAGTCTACCAGTCATTCCCCTACCAAACCGTACAGCTGTTGCGGAAAAAAGGAATGGTTGTACATGCAGCTGAAATAGTAGCAAAAACAGGATGGACCACTGATGAACTGATGGCTGGCATTGATAAAACAGTGTTTGAAAAAAACTATGACATTGTAACCCTCCTGATCGGCGTCAACAACCAATACAGGGGAAAATCTGCGGATGCCTATGCCATTGAATTTGAAGCATTGCTGAACAAAGCCATTGCATTTGCAGCAGGCAATAAAAAACAGGTGTATGTATTGAGCATCCCGGATTGGGGAGCAACGCCATTTGCAGAAGGTCGGGACAGGAAAAAAATTGCAGCAGAAATTGATGTTTTCAACAGCATTAATAAGAAGATCACTGAAGCCAGGGGTATCACATACATTTCAATTACGGAAGGAACAAGAGAAGTACCTTCAAATCCAAGGTTGGTTGCAAAAGATGGACTTCATCCATCGGGCGATGATTATGCCCGATGGGCAGAAAAACTCAGCACTGCGATTATGGCCAAAACCTATTGAGCAAATCCTTGACAATTTTGAAGGCGAAAAGACCAACAAATACCGCAATACCTACACGGATTTCAGGTTTGTATTTTTGAACGAGTTGTCTTAAACGATTCATCATGCTTTGGCTTTTAAAACTAAGATGTCTTGCTTTTGTTTGTTAAAGATAATTCGCCATTTCATTGGCGTAAGCACTTGCCCTTTCCCTGGCTATTGCTGCGAAATCAGTTCCGGCAGATGCGAAGATGATATCACGGCTGACATTAACCAAAAGCCCTACATCTTTGTTCATGGCTTTCTGGGAAATTTCGGCCAAACTACCGCCCTGTGCGCCAACACCTGGCACCAGAAAGAAATGATCAGGTGATATTTTTCTGAGGTTGATGAACTCATCAGACCTGGTGGCACCTACCACAAACATCAGGTTCGCAGTTGAGCCCCATCCGGCAACAGTACTCATTACCATTTCGTACAACCGTTCGCCACCATTCAATTCCTTCAACTCAAAATCTCTAGCACCAGGATTGGATGTCAGACCCAGGACAATACCCCATTTATCCTCGAATTGCAGGAAGGGTTTTACACTATCCTCACCCATGTAAGGTGCAATAGTGATGGCATCAAAAGGAAGATTTTTCAAAAATGCGATGGCATATTGCGTAGCCGTATTCCCTATATCTCCACGTTTGGCATCGGCAATTTTGAAATGCGTTTCCGGAATATATTTCACCGTCCTTTCCAAAGAGGCCCATCCTGCCAAGCCTTGTGACTCATAGAAAGCAGTATTGATTTTGTAAGAAACGCAGTAAGGAAGGGTTGCATCGATGATGGCTTTGTTAAAGGCAAAGACAGGATCCTCCTCCGCTAGCATACATTCTGGCAACTTGCTGAAGTCTGTATCCAATCCTACACATAGATAAGACTTTTTTGCTCTTATTTGATTGATCAGTGCTTGTTTGGTCATGCTAAAAACTTAAAAATTAACAAGGTCATTGGCCTTTATTTGCTATGCCTGAACAGTATTATTGTTCGCATATACCTCAAAGATAATGGCTTTCAATGCGCTATAAAAATGCCATATTTCAGTGAATGTATTATAGAGAGGAACTGGTGCAAGGCGTATCACATTGGGTTCCCTCCAATCCACCATGAACCCTTTTTCAAAAAGCAAGTCATAGACCTCTCTTCCTTTTTCCTTGAACAAAAGGGAAACCTGGCATCCTCTTGCATCAGGCGTAAGGCATTCAAAATGTTCAGATCCAAGATCATTGATTAGGGCGGAAAGCCAGTCCATCATTTTTTCCTGCTTGGCCAAAATATTGGTCCAACCGGCCTGGGTAAAAATTTCCAGTGAGGATTGAAGGCAGGCATAAAGCAAAACAGAGGGTGTACTCAATTGCCAACCTGATGCATTCGGTTCTGGCACAAATCGGTTGTGCATGGCAAACCTTTCTTCTTTGTTATAACCCCACCAACCTGTGAGGCGTTTGAGTGTTTTATCCAGATGATGTCTTTCGTGCACAAATACCGCAGCCACAGCACCAGGTCCACCATTCAGGTATTTATAAGAACACCAACAGGCAAAATCAAGGTCCCAGTCGTGAAGGCTCAATTTCACATTCCCAATGGCATGAGCCAGGTCAAAACCAACCATTGCACCTGCTTCTCGAGACGCCTTGCTGATTTGCTGCATGTCCAGCAATTGACCTGTATAGTAATTGATTCCCCCAAGAAAAACCAATGCCAGTTCCTCAGCATTGCTTTCAATGGCATGGATAATATCTTCATTGCGGATGGCAATATTTTCGCTTCCCGCATTGACCTCAACAAGTATTTCAGAGGGATCCAGGCCAAGGTGTTCAAGAAATGAATGGATGGCATATTGATCGCTTGGGAATGCCTTGGATTCAACCAGTATTTTTTTTCGCTTACCGTCTGGGCGGTAAAAACTCACCAGCATCAAATGAATGTTGACGGTCAGCTGGTTCATCACACTCAGCTCTGATGGCCTGGTGCCAGCAATTACAGACAACGGCTCAAGCAATTCATTGTGCAGATCCAGCCATGGTGCTTTCCCAGCAAAAAAAGATTCGACGCCCTCTTCAGCCCAATGCTGAAGAATGGTATTGATGGAGGCTGCAGTTGATTTGGGCTGAAGACCTAGTGAATTCCCCAAAAAATACATGCGCTGCTTTCCATTTTTTTCAGGCACCAGGAACTGGCTCCTGAAACCTTGAAGGGGATCAGCTGCATCAAGTGACTGCGCAAAGGCTTCATTGAATTCAAATCTGTTCATCGTCAAATGCTTCCGGTTCTGCCACCATCTACAGGTATACAGATCCCATTGAGGTAAGAGGCTGCCGGAGATGCCACAAAAGCAGCAACAGCAGCAATTTCAGCAGGAGACCCAAATCGCTTGGCAGGAACGGAGGCGCGCATTTGAACCTGCATGGCATCCTTATCAATATTTGCCCTTGCAGCAAAGTTTTCAGCAACAGCCTCCAATCTTGCAGTGGAGATGAACCCTGGCAGCAGGCTGTTCACTGTAATACCATGCACTGCCAATTCATTTGACATGGTTTTTGACCATGATGCAACGGCTGCTCTTATGGTATTGGAAACCCCAAGATTATCCAAGGGAATCCTTACAGAAGTTGAGATTATGTTGATGATCCTGCCCCACCCATTTTGTTTCATCGCAGGAATGACAGCCTGTGCGAGGATATGGTTGCAAACAAGGTGTTGACTAAAGGCTTCCTGAAATGCCAATGGCTTGGCCGTTTCAATGGGGCCAGCAGAGGGACCACCAGTATTGTTGATCAGGATATCAATGGCGTGATCTTTAGTGATCTCGTCGATAAGCTCCTTGAGCGCATCAACATCCTTGAAATCAACTGCATGGCAAGCATGAGATTGCCCGTTGGTAACGGGCAGTTCTTTGACTGTCTCTTGCAGGGTAGTCAAACTTCTGGATAGCAAAATACAAGAAGCTCCGAGCATGGCGAGTTCAATGGCAATAGCCTTTCCAATTCCTTGAGATCCGCCGCAAACCAATGCTGTTTTATGTTGAAGGGAAAGCTCCATTGCTCTTATTGTTCTTCTTCCATTTCACTCCGGATCTGGTCTGATAGTTTCACCAGGACCTTATCGATTCGGTGTCCGTCCATGTCCATGATTTCAATACCAAATCCTTTCCATTCAAAATGTTCGCCGGTTTCTGGAATGCGCTCTAGGGTGTGTAGGATGAATCCAGCCAATGTATCAAATTCCTGCTCACCTTCATTCATCCAATCTGCTTTTTCAAACCTGGTGAGAAAATCATAAAAAGGAATCTGTGCATCCACCAAATAACTGCCATCTTCCCTCTCAATAATTTCATAGTCCTGCAAATCATGCTGAGGAAGATCTCCCACAATTGCTTCCAATAAATCATTCAATGTCACCAACCCAAGCAGGGTTCCATACTCATCAACCACAAAGCTGGTATGGATCTTGGAGACTTTAAACTTTTCCAGCAGTTGGTAGGGGCTGATGTTTTCTGGAACAAAAAGAGGATTTTTCATGGTATGTTTGAAAGAAACCTCATCGGGAGTAACATACATATCCTTGATGGAAACAATCCCCTTGATATGGTCAATTGATTTGTCGCATACAGGATAAACGCTGTGCGGTTCTTTCATGATTTTCTCCCGAATACTTTGCTCATTGTCGTTGACATCAAACCAGATTACATCACTGCGATGGGTCATCAAAGAGGTGATATTTCTGTCTCCCAAATGGAAAACCCGCTGGATGATTTCCTGCTCGGTTGCTTCGATGGCTCCATGTTCTGTCCCTTCGTTGATGATGGCTTTGATCTCTTCTTCTGTTACCTGTGAATCATCCGTCTTTACCCTGAAAATTTTCATGATCAGTGTTGTGGTATTAACCAACAACCAGACAAAAGGATAGGCAATGCTGGAAATCAGCCGCATGGGAGCAGCAACAGTTTTGGCGATTTTCTCTGGGTTGGACAAGCCTAAACGTTTGGGGACAAGTTCTCCAAACACAAGAGAAAAAAAAGTGATGATCACAACAACCGCTGCAGTTGCAATTCCTTTGCTGTAAGCTGCAAAGGCAGGCAGTCCATTTAGGAAAGCAGCAACATCATCCACAATCTTATCGCCAGAAAAGATACCTGTAAGAATTCCGATGGTGGTAATGCCGATTTGAACTGTGGATAAAAAAGAATCGGGCTTTTGAGCGAGAGCCAACGCGTATTTGGCTCTTGAGTCTCCCTTGTTTGCCTGCCCCTCAAGGCGGGCTTTTCTGGCAGAAACCAAGGCAATCTCTGCCATGGAAAAGAATCCATTGATCAGGATCAGTAAAAACAAGATGAGCAACTCATTCATATGCTATATTGCTGTAAAGATAGGGCCTGCCGGGTGATTTGTGCACCCGCAAGTCCAAAAACTATCCCCAAAACAGCCCCAGCCATTACATCTGAAGGATAATGGACCCCTACATAGACCTGGGCGTATGCAATGGCAAATGCCCAAACAAACAAGCAATTGAACCATTTTGAAAATCCCTTCATGGTGGAGACCACATAGGTTGCGAAAGCAAAATGATTGACCGCATGAGAGGATGTAAAACTTCCATTTGCACCGCAATACCGGGCAAGAAACCTGATTTGACCTGCCATAAATGGATCCCTGCAAGGCCTTGGCCTGTCAAAATAAGATTTGATGACTTGGCTGCTGAGCAAGTCACAAAATGCAACCAGGGAAATAGCCCCAAGCACCCACCAAATGGCTTTTTTGCCAAAAATCTGAAAAGAATAGAGAATGATAAACACATAAAGGGGGACATGAAAAATAGATTCCCGCAGAAAAAGAAACAAATCATCCAAAACAGGGTGAGTCATTTTGCGATTCAGCTGAAGCATTAACGCATAATCTAGGTGTAATAGCTGCTGAAAAAAAGACATCTGATCTGATTGCAACATCATCATACTGTAAAATTAAGCAGTATTTCCAGGAAAAGGATTGTCAAGAAAGTTAACAAAATGTATTATGTGCATAAAAACTTCTTGCCTGTCATATTTAATTGATGGAACAGCCTTTATTTTGTAATTTTGCATCCTTAAAATTTTCAATTTGGCATTGATCAAAAGCATTTCAGGAATCAGGGGGACTATTGGTGGAAAACCAGGTGAATCACTTACCCCATTGGATGTGGTAAAGTACACAGCTGCATTCGGAGAATGGGCAATGGCAGAGGGTAACAAAAAAATTATCATTGGAAGAGATGGGAGAATTAGTGGCCCGATGATTGCAGGGCTTGTTGCACAAACCCTTGTTGCTATGGGAGCGGAAGTCATTGATCTGGGGCTTTCAACAACACCAACCGTTGAATTTGAAGTGGCTGCAGAAAATGCTGCCGGCGGAATAATCATCACTGCCAGCCATAACCCCAAGGAATGGAACGCGCTCAAATTGCTGAACAATAAAGGCGAATTCATCAGTGCTGAGGTGGGTGCGCAAATCCTTAACAATGCAGAGTTGGGCAATATCAATTTTTCACTGGTTGAAAAAGCCGGAAGCATTACAACTAAATATGATCATGCCGACAGGCACCTTGATGCTATTGTGTCACATGCGCTGGTCAATAAAAATCTAATTGAAAAGCAAAACTTCAAAATTGTCGTTGACGCTATCAACAGCAGTGGCGCAATTTTTGTACCCATTCTTCTCAAAAAACTTGGTATCCAGGAACAGCATATCATTGTTTTGAATGGTGAAGTCAATGGAAGGTTCGCCCACAATCCCGAACCTTTGCCTCAACACCTGACTCAACTTTCTGCTGCTGTAATTGCCAACAAGGCAGATCTTGGTATTTCTGTTGACCCTGATGTTGACAGGCTCGTGTTGGTTTGCGAGGATGGGTCCATGTTTGGTGAAGAATACACTTTGGTTGCTGTTGCAGATTATGTGCTGGGTAAAACCAAAGGAGATACAGTAAGCAACCTTTCATCTACAAGAGCACTGAAAGACATCACTGAAAAGCATGGTGGGAAATACCATCCTGCTGCTGTTGGCGAAGTCAACGTTGTGGCTAAAATGAAAGAGGTTAATGCGGTTATTGGTGGAGAAGGCAATGGCGGCATCATCGTTCCGGATTTCCATTATGGAAGGGATGCCCTGATTGGTATCGCACTTTTTCTGACGCATCTTTCACAATCCAATAAAACCGTTAAACAACTTCGAAGCAGTTATCCAGACTATTTCAT
>CALPWM020000104.1 GCA_943327275.2 Chitinophaga pinensis | reverse complement strand
TACAACCACTACAAGCGCTTGAACCAGGCGGCAAAAGCGATAAAAAAATCAGGCGCGGAAGACACAGATGACGGAATTGAAATAGAAAAAAGCAATGTGATCATGGTGGGGGAAACCGGAACGGGTAAAACCCTCCTTGCCAAAACAATTGCCAAACTGCTCAACGTGCCTTTTGCCATTGTGGATGCTACTGTGTTCACTGAAGCAGGATATGTGGGTGAAGATGTGGAGAGCATCCTGACAAGGTTGCTACAGGTTTGTAACTATGATGTGGATGCAGCCGAGAAAGGAATTGTTTACATTGATGAAATTGATAAGATTGCAAGAAAGAGCGATAATCCTTCCATCACCAGGGATGTCAGTGGAGAAGGTGTTCAACAGGGCCTGTTGAAACTGTTGGAAGGAACAGATGTACTGGTACCGCCACAGGGAGGCAGGAAACATCCTGACCAAAAACTGATCAAGGTCAACACACAGAATATTCTCTTCATTTGCGGTGGTGCATTTGATGGTGTAGACAAAATCATTTCACGCCGTGTCAACACCAATTCCATAGGATTCAATGTGAACAAGGATCTGCAAGATGCCATGAAAAGCAACCTGCTGAAATTTGTCAACGCTCAGGACCTCAAATCCTTCGGTTTGATTCCTGAGTTGCTCGGAAGATTGCCGATTGTTACCTACCTCGACCCACTGGACAAGGAAACGCTGAGGGCCATCCTGAGCAAACCAAAAAATGCACTGATCAAGCAATACACCAAACTGTTTCAGCTTGAAGGTATTGCATTGAAAATTGAAGATGAAGTGCTTGACTTCATGGTAGAAAAGGCCATGGAATACAAACTGGGGGCCAGAGGCCTGCGTTCCATCTGCGAGAGCATCTTAACAGATGCCATGTTTGAGTTGCCTTCTTCTGATGTAAAAGAATTTACGCTTACCGCAGCCTATGCGAGGAATAAATTTGACCATACCAAAATGGGCATCCTCAAGGTTGCCTGATTGACATGAAGGAACTCATCGACCAGCTGAAAAAAGAAGCCGATATCAGTGAGCAACAAGCGCTGGAAGCCATTCGCATCATCAAGGAATTCGCAAAAAGAAAATTACCCTTATTTAGTGGGGCCATCGACAAGTTGTTTGACAAATATGCTCCCAAACAAGAAGATGATTTTATGGACTAGGATGCTGATCGGCCTCAAATGAAAAATAAGGCCTCATCCGTTCAATCTCCTCTTTTTTTACAGCAACAAGCTGGTACAACGTCTCTACATTTTTGATTTCACCATGGGTTTGCCTGAAGGCAACCAAAGATTTTGCAAATACATGCCCCATATAAGGATGACGCCGAAAATCAGCATAGCTGCACCTGTTGACATCCAGTTTTGTCAATACAGCATCTGGAGGAACAAAAACCCGTGAAGCCAATACTTTCAATACAGTGTCTTGCAGGCCATAGACTTCTTTCAACTGTGCAACATCATAAAATCCACCAAGTCGGTCTCGGTATTTGATGATCCTGGCTGACAGGCGTTCACCAATGCCTGGTAAGGCTTCCAACATGGCACTGTCTGCTTCGTTCAGGTTGATCAGTACAATTTTTCGCTCTTGCCTTGGCGCAGCTGTCTTTTCTTCTTGATAACCATACTCACTGGGGAAGCGCTGTTTACCTTGATATGCCGCAGTTGGAGAATAGGACCGAAATTTTCTTTGGTAATCAAATGAATCACGCTTTTGAATGAGCAGTTTTTTGGCCTGACTGAGCTGAAGCGGGGTGATCTCTAATATTTCCTCTGGCAGATGGTCTTCTGCAAAAAATACAGGTATTATCCACAACAACATGGCAATCACAGACAGGAGGTAAATGCCCCTTCTCTCTTTTTTAGAAAATGAAAGAAAAACCTTGATCTGTTCCTTGAAATCCATGCCACAAACCTAGGCAGCATGCTGCCTTGTGTCAAGTGAAAAAAACAAGATCAGGACGTTTTATTCACGGAAACAACGAGCCCATCGTGCGCCAATTGCATTCCCTTTGGCAGGGTCATGTTCACAGCCTGATGATGCCCCATCTGATGGCTGATATGGGTGAAATAGGTCTGGGGTATATTCAATTCGGTAGCCAGTGCTATGGCCTCCTGCAAATTGAAATGGGAAATGTGCTTTTCCTGACGCAGGGCATTGACCACGAGCACCTCGGATCCCTTTATCTTTTCTTTTTCAGATGCATCAATGAAGTTGGCATCAGTGATGTATGTGAAGTTGCCAATCCGGTAACCAGTGACACCCATATGCAAATGCCTCACCTGTATGGGAATCAAATGAAGATCCCCAACAGAAAATGGCTGATCATCAATCACATGAAGATCCAGTTCAGGAATACCTGGATATTTTTTCTCTCTGAAAGCATAATAAAAGTCCCGCTTTATTGCATCTGCAGTTTCTTCATTGGCATAAAGTGGCATGGAGCGTTGGCTGAAAAAATTATATGCCCTGATATCATCCAGCCCAGCAATATGGTCTTTGTGTGAATGAGTAAATACAACTGCATCAAGGTGATCAACCGATGACCTGAGCATCTGATAACGAAAATCAGGAGTGGTATCTATGACAATTGTGGTGGAGGCTGATTTGATCAGCACGCTGCTGCGCAGGCGATTGTCTTTCTTATCCATTGAATGACATACCTGACACTTACAGGCAATCATCGGAACTCCACCACTGGTTCCGGTTCCAAGAAATTCAACACTGAGCGACAATGCAGGTATATTAATTGAACAAAGAAAATGTACTAGGCTTCTACCGGGCTCAATTCAGGCTTGAAGGTGATTTCCTCATAGAGTTTTTTACTTTCAATACTCAAGTGATCAGCTTCTATGTAAAGGTTGGAGACCAGATCAATGAGGGTATTGATCCTTCCTTCAGTTTGCAAAAACTTATTGAGCACCACTACCTTTTTGGATTCAAGCACGCAGTAGCCACTCTGGAATGTGCCTCTCTCATACCTGATGATGTAGCCTGCCTCAGAGACGATCTTCTCAATTTTTTCAAGTGTTGAAGGAGTGAACCTTAACTTCATGGAAAGGTATTTCTACAAATTTAACGAAAGGGCCATTGGTAAGCGGGGAAGCAAGTGAATAGTTGTGAACATTTTAACCCATAGCTGTGAATAATCATTTTATGTTTTTTAAAACCTTGTGCAGAAAAAAACAGCTTCCCAACGTCAATTAATCAATGTAATCCCTGCTCGCGTTCATACCTTTGCGATGCTTGCCCCATTTCACCTAAATAAGCATCACCATGTCATACAGGAAGATCATCAATGATCCTGTCCACGGATTCATCACCATCAACGACCCGTTGATCTATGAAATCATCTCACATCCTTGGTTCCAGCGATTGAGAAGAATCAACCAAATGGCCATGTCCTATCTGGTTTATCCGGGAGCTGTACACTCAAGGCTTCACCATGCACTGGGTGCATATCATTTGATGCACAATGCCTTGTATGAGCTCAAGCAAAAAGGCGTTGAGTTTTCGGAGGAAGAAGAGCAGGCCGCCAAGATTGCCATCCTGCTGCATGATGTCGGTCATGGTCCTTTTTCGCATGCCCTGGAGTCCATGGTGGTGAAAGACCTAGAACACGAGACCCTTTCCCTGATGATCATGGAGGAATTGAACAATTCAATGGGTGGAAGGCTGACCATGGCCATTGAGATATTCAGGAATGTATATCCCAAAAGATTCCTGCACCAATTGATCAGCGGACAACTTGATGTAGACAGGATGGACTACCTGACAAGGGATAGTTTTTTTTCTGGGGTGATTGAAGGCATGATCGGTTGTGACAGGATCATAAAAATGCTTACGGTGCACGATGGTCAACTCATGGTGGAAGAAAAAGGAATTTATACGATAGAGGAGTTTTTGGTATCCAGAAGGTTGATGTACTGGCAGGTTTACCAGCATAAAACGGTACTGAGTGCTGAAATGACCCTGGTGAAGGTGCTGGAAAGGGCCATTTGGCTTCATCAACACAAAGACCCCCAGGTTGCCCAAGGCAACGGATTGAGCCAACTGCTGTTTGGGAACATGCAAAAACTGGAAAGAGCAGACCTTGAGTTGTTTTGCAGGTTGGATGATAGCGACGTTATCAGTGCCATCAAGCAATGGAGAAACCATCCGGACAGGGTGTTGTCTATCCTTTGCAATGCCTTGCTGGACAGGAAACTGTTTAAACTTCGGATGCAAAATGATCCGATCACCCTGGAGGAACTCCATGAAAAAAGGGCAGCCATTGCCCATTCATCCTCACTTAGTCAAGAAGATGCCTCTTTCCTAGTTTTCACTGGGGAAGCGGAAAACAGCCTTTACAACCCCAATAACGAAAGAATCAACATCCTGTTTAAAGATGGAAGGGTAAGAGACATCTCACAGGTCGACTCACCGCTCATCCATCAAAACCTCTCCCGTCCTGTAAAAAAATTTTACATTTGTTTTTACCAATAATGGTTTGGTAAGTCTAAGGAGCAAAACAAGCTCTTCGGGATATCCATACTGGCCATCTGTCGAAAGCAACACATCAATATGCAATTTTCAGCACAGCAAATTTCAGCACTGATCAATGGCCAAATCGAGGGAAACCCTGAAGCAATGGTAAATGGTTTTGCCAAGATTGAAGAAGCCCAAATCAACGACCTCGCCTTCCTGGCCAATCCCAAATACGAAGAATACCTCTATACAACCTCCGCCGGTATCATCATCATTGGTGAAACCCTTCAGCTGAAAAAGGCTGTCCATGCTACCCTGATCAGGGTCAAGGATGCCTACTCTTCATTTGCCCAACTGATGCAGTATTACCAGCAAATGAAGGAAAAAAGCATGACTGGCATCCAGGAACCCGTATACATTCATCCCTCTGCCTCCATCGGCAAAGATGTATTCATTGGCGCATTTGCCTATATCGGAGAAAATGCAGTCATTGGTGACGGCGCCAGGATTTATCCGCAGGTTTTTATTGGCAACAATGCCTCCGTTGGACAGCATTCAACATTACATCCAGGAGTTAAGTTATACCACGATTGCCTGATCGGCATGCATGTAACCATTCACGCTGGTACAGTCATTGGGAGCGATGGCTTCGGCTTTGCTCCCCAGCAAAATGGCACTTACAACAAAGTTCCTCAACTGGGTAATGTTGTGGTGGAAGATTATGTTGAAATTGGATCCAATACCTGCATCGACAGGGCAACAATGGGATCAACCATTATCAGAAAAGGCACAAAGTTGGACAACCTCTTGCAGATTGCCCACAATGTGGAAGTGGGTGAAAACAGTGTAATCGCAGCCCAAACTGGTGTCAGCGGCAGCACAAAAATTGGAAAAAATGTGATGATTGCCGGACAGGTAGGCGTGGCTGGCCACATCAGCGTAGCGGATGGCACGAAAGTTGGCGGACAAAGTGGTTTGACCAAATCCATCCTGGCAGAAAACACTGCTGTAGATGGAACACCTGCCTTTGATTACAAGGAGTCCCTCCGGTCCAAAACCGTATTCAAAAGACTGCCGGCCTTGGAGAAAAAAATAATGGAACTGGAGCTGGCCATAGCCGAATTAAGCAAGGAAAGGGAAGCATTTCTTCCTAAAAACTGATTTTCAACATATTATAACCATATTTCACCTGTGAAAAATGGTTTATCTTTGCAGCCAATTTCAAGCGAATGAGTTTAAAATTCAACCCAGACAAGCAACATACACTCCAAACCTCTATCAGCATTTCCGGTACAGGTTTACACACGGGCATTTTGGTAGACATGGTACTCAATCCTGCAAACGCAGGATTTGGTTTTCAGTTCAAACGTGTTGATCTTCCTGGTGAACCAGTGATCAAAGCAGACTGTGACCTCGTAACAGATACCTCCAGGGGAACTACCCTGGAAGACCATGGCGCCAAAGTCAGTACTGTAGAACATGTTCTGGCTGCATTGGTTGGCATGGGTGTTGACAATTGCCTGATTGAAATCAATGGACCGGAAATTCCGATCATGGATGGAAGTTCCCAACCATTTGTTGAGGTTATCGAAAAGGCTGGTATTGCAGAACAGGAAGCTGCAAAACACTGGTACACCATTGATACCAATATTTCTTATTACCACGAGGGCAAAAGGGTTGAAATGGTCGCCATGCCTGCAGTTGAATACAAGGTTACCACGCTGATTGATTTCAACAGCCCTGTTTTGGGCACCCAGCATGCCGGACTCAAGGACATCAGTGATTTCAAGGCTGAGATTGCTCCCTGCAGAACCTTCTGCTTCTTGCACGAGTTGGAGGCCTTGCTGGCAAACAACCTGATCAAGGGCGGAGACATCAACAACGCCATCGTAGTAGTGGACAAGCCTGTAACCGATGAGGAAATGAGCCGGCTGGCCGGGATTTTCAAAAAAGACAATATTGAAGTCAAAAGTGAAGGCTACCTCAACAACCTTGAACTCCGTTTCCCCAACGAGCCAGCACGCCACAAGCTGTTGGATGTAGTGGGAGATCTTGCCCTGATAGGCTTTCCCATCAAGGCACACATCATTGCCAACAGGCCAGGGCATTTCTCCAATGTGGAGTTTGCCAAACTGATCAAGCAATACATCAAGAAAAACAAGCATGTGAAAAACGTGCCTGTTTACGACCCCAACCAACAACCAGTCTACAATACCACACAGATTGAAAAAGTACTTCCCCACAGGTATCCCTTCCTGCTGGTTGACAAGATCATTGAGCTGAGCGATACCCATATCGTCGGCATCAAGAATGTTACTTTCAATGAGCCGTTTTTTGCAGGGCATTTCCCAGGAAATCCCGTAATGCCCGGTGTTTTGCAGGTAGAGGCCCTAGCCCAAACCGGAGGAATCCTGGCCATCAATTGCCTTCCTCCCGGTGAATATGACACCTATTTTGTCAAGATTGACAACTGCAAATTCAAACAGAAAGTTGTTCCCGGCGATACGTTGATCATGAAGCTGGAGCTGACCGGTCCTATCCGCAGAGGAATCTGTGAAATGATCGGTACGGTATACGTCGGCAATAAAATTACCACAGAAACCATGTTGATGGCGCAATTGGTGAAGAGAGAAGGTGTCCAATACTAAATGAACGAAACAATGATCCACCCACATACATATATTCACCATAACGCCAAAGTGGCCACCAATGTAAAAATTGATCCCTTTTCGGTGATCCACCAGAATGTTGAGATTGGTGAAGGTACCTGGATTGGCAGCAATGTAACCATCATGGATGGGGCACGCATTGGCAAAAATTGCAGGATTTTTCCTGGCGCAGTTATTTCTGCCGCTCCCCAAGACCTGAAGTTTGAAGGGGAAGTAACCAGTGTGGAAATCGGCGACAATACCACCATCCGTGAATTTGTAACCATCCACCGTGGTACAAAAGACAAGTGGAAAACGGTGGTGGGGAAAAATTGCCTGATCATGGCCTATAGCCATATTGCCCACGATTGTGAAATTGGGGACAACTGCATCATGAGCAACAATACCCAAATAGCCGGGCATGTGGTCATGGGAGATTATGCCATCCTTGCAGGG
>CALPWM020000103.1 GCA_943327275.2 Chitinophaga pinensis | reverse complement strand
CCTGATCGAGGGAACGGCCATCAAGTCTGATCCTGTCGTCAAGGATCATGTTGCGGACAACATCCCACTTGAGGTCTTCGTAATATTTTTTGGCCAACTTGATTTGCTCAGGCGTGGCTTCTGCTCCAAGCATGGCAACCACTTCTTTCTTCAACTCGTCGTAAGCCTTACTCCTGTCGTATTTACTGCTTCCGGCCTTTGAAATGCCATAAACCCTTTCAGTGGCAAAATCATTGACCTTTTGTTGAATTTCTTCGTTGCTGGCAGGCTTGGTGTAATCGCGTTTTCCTTCAACACCTACTTTTTGCCTGAGATCTTCCTGGGCAGTGATTTGAACACGGATGGCATCATGAGCAATTTCAAGTGCCTTGACTACATCAGCTTCAACACACTCTTTGGACTCACCTTCAACCATCATCAGGTTCTTAGCAGTGGCACCAATCATGAAATCCATGTCAGCAGAAGCAAGCTCAGTCCTGCTTGGGTTAACAATGAAAGATCCATTAACCCTGGCTACGCGTACTTCAGAAATCACTTCTTTGATGGGAATATTGGATACTGCCAACGCCGCAGAAGCAGCAAGACAGGCCAAAGAATCCGGCATCACCTCAGGATCAGATGAAATAAGGCTTACCAATACCTGAACATCACAAAGGTAATCTTCTGGAAAAAGCGGGCGGAGTGCCCTATCGATCAAACGGCTGATCAAGATTTCAGAATCGGTGATACGGCCTTCACGCTTGAAGAAAGATCCAGGAATTCTTCCAGCAGAAGCAAATTTCTCTTGATAATCCACTGAAAGGGGGAAGAAATCCTGTCCTTCGCGTGGTTCTTTGTTGGCACATACTGTTGCCAGAATGATGCAATTTCCTTGCCTTACAGTAACTGAACCATCGGCCTGACGGGCAAGCCTACCGGTTTCTATTGTGACAATTCGACCGTTACCAAGGTCGAAGCTTGATTGAAATGGTTGTTGTAGCATGATAATGTTTTGGGAGTGTTCCAAAAAGCAATATTCCCAACAGAATGTGTTGGGAATAGTACGATTCAGTTATTTTATTTCCTTAATCCTAATTTCTCAAGGAGGGCGCGGTATCCTAATAGATTGGTTCTGCTCAGGTAAATCAGCAATCTCTTGCGGCGACCAACCTTTGTCATCAACCCTCTGTTAGAAGAGAAATCTTTCTTGTTTACTTTAAGGTGCTTTGAAATCTCATTGATTTCTTCAGTTAACAAAGCAATTTGACCTTCAATAGATCCGGTATTTTTTGGGTTGCCACCGAATTCAGCAACGATAGAAGACTTTTTTTCTTTTGTTACGCTTGACATCTCAGTTTATTTTAATTCATCTTTAATTTTGCCGGGAAAATTGGCTGCGAAGGTAGTGTTTTTATCAATACAAACAAAGATTTGATACAATTGGGGAAACCATGCACCCTCACTCCATGTATTTCATTTTCAATGCATAAAGTAAAATGAACAGCGCCCCAGACAATCCTGCCATGAGTGCCAGGGAGAATCCCATGATGTTATCTGATCCAAAAACCAGCAAAGGAGCAACAACTGCAATGATGCAACCAAGCACGTAAAGGTGGAATCCGTTTTTTTTCAGGCGAAGCATCAGGAATGCTCCAATTAATGTTAAAAGGTTGGAAACCAATGAAAAAAAGCTGTTATCTCTCATGTTAGATGAAGTATTTGAGGAAGCAATATCTCCTATCAGTTCATCCACTTTGGTTTGACCGGAAGGGTCAGTTTTTACAGCATCCTGAAGAACTGACTCCCAGGATTCCATGCTATTTATCATGGCCTTGACAGTACTTTCAGGATCTGAAAGTCCAGAAAAGGCGGAGAAAATCATATATGTGCTGGCAAACATGGTTAGATAGCATAAAATGGTTAAGAACCGTGGGCGAACAGGTGAAAGGTCTGGATGCTGATCTTGATCAACCATTTTTTAATAATTTTTTCAAAGGTAGCAAGAACAATTGACCCTTAAATGCATTTTAGATAGTATGATGGGTAAACATTTGCATATTGTTGCGCATGATGTTCCATTGCCATCTGATTCCGGCATACTGAAAGAGCTTGTTTTTCTGAACAAAGCATTGCATGCTGAAGGTATTCAGTTGCACCTGCATTGTTTCGGAGAAAAAAAGCCTGAAATCCTGCTGCCTTTCTGTCATGAAGTTTACCTGTACCCCAAAAAACAGGGGCATAAGGGATATTCCCTGAGTTTACCTTATGCTGTAAGCTCAAGATCTGATAAATCTTTGGTCAAAAGGCTTGAAGCAGATCGCTTTCCTATTCTGTTTGCAGGTTTGAAGACTGTTTCTCCCCTACTGGATTCAACTTTCAGGAAAGAAAGAAAAATCGTAGTAAGATTACTGAGAGATGAACAAGCACATTTCAATGATTTGTCCAGCCTTTGCAGCTGGGGAAGTCAAAAGCTTTTTAATAGCGTAGAATCTATCCGGTTTAGACGATTGATGAAGCAATTGTCGACAGGGGCCATACAATTTGCAGTTTCTCCCGAATACAAAAAAAGTACAACCCGACACCTCAACAATTTCGCTGTAATAGACCAATTGATTGAAATACCATTTGTTATGCCCCAGTCCGGAACAGGCAACTTTTGCCTGTTCCATGGCAATTTGGATAAGACCGAACATGCCTATGCCGCCAATTGGTTATTGCAAAACGTATTCGACAGGCTGGAAGTTCCATTCGTGATTGCGGGAGATAATCCATCAGAGAAGTTAGAGCTGGCTGCTCATGAGAAAATGCATACTTGCCTGGTTTCAAATCCCTCTGAAAAAGAATTACAGGACCTCATTAAAAAGGCCCAGGTAAATATCCTGCCCTCCTTTGTTGGGCAGTGCAATACAGGGCTTTTGTATCAGTCTCTGGCCATGGGGCGCCATCTCCTGACAAACCCAAAGGGTGCATACGAGATGGGCATTGAATCAACCTGCCATGTTGCCGAAAGCAACGATGCTTTTATCAGCATGACGGAAGAATTGTTCAATAAAATATTTGATGCTTCAGATCACGAAACAAGGGCTGCATTTCTTCACGGGAAATACAAGAATCAAAAAGCCGTCAGTGAATTGATCAGGATGCTATACTAGCATTGTCGATGACTTTGCCACCTTCCGTTCTGATCATCCTTGCAGGATATTTGTTGATGACAATATAGTCGTGGGTGGCCATCACAATGGCAGTTCCCAGGTCCTTGCTGATCTGAAAGAGCAGGTTCATGATTTCTTCTGTGGTTTCAGGATCAAGGTTGCCTGTAGGCTCATCAGCCAGAATGAGTTTGGGAGAGTTGAGCAGCGCCCTGGCTATATCGATGCGTTGCTGCTCGCCACCAGAAAGTTCATACGGATATTTGAAACCCTTTGTTTTCAATCCTACTTTTCCAAGTACTTCGTCAATTTTATCTTCAATGGATTTTTCATCTTTCCATCCGGTGGCACTCAATACAAATTTCAGGTTATCGTGCACATTTCTGTCAGTCAACAATTGAAAATCTTGGAACACAATGCCAATATTCCTTCTCAGGAAAGGAACAGTTTTCCAGGTAAGGTCTTTGAGGTCGAACCCTGCAACATTGGCTGTTCCGTTTTTGAGCGGCAATTCACCATAAAGGGTCTTGAGCAAACTGGATTTTCCTGTACCAGTTTTACCCACCAGGTAAACGAATTCACTTTTTGAGACAGTAATATTTACATCACTGAGGATCAATGATTCGCCCTGGTATATGTTGGCATTTTTAATGGACAGCACTGCTTCACTCATGGTAAACCTTTAAGGGATGAAAGTAAATTTTTCGTCGTTGAGGTAAACATCCAGGCATTTCTCTGTTGCTTCCTCCACCCTTCCAATGATTTTGGCATCAACACCAAATTTCCTGGAAATATCAATCATTCTTTGGGCATTGTTTTCATTGGTGTAAATCTCCATCCGGCATCCCATGTTGAAGACCTGAAGCATTTCCCTGTTGTCTGCGCCACTGGCTTTTTGAATAAGATCAAATACAGGAGGAATATCAAACAAAGCATCCTTTACTACCCGCATTGGAGCAGGAAGATATTTGAGGCATTTGGTCTGACCGCCTCCGCTGCAATGGATCATGCCGTGCACAGCATCAAAATCTGATTCTAGGATTTCCCGGATGATGGGTGCAAATGTTCTGGTGGGGCTGAGTACCATTTTTCCTGCATTGACACTGAAGCCTGGAACATCAACAGGATCTGTCATTTTATGTTTCCCGATATACACCACTTCATTGGGTAAGTTGGGGTCAAAGGATTCAGGATATTTTTCAGCATAGACCTTGGCAAACATGTCATGCCTTGCACTGGTAAGACCGTTGCTACCAATCCCGCTGTTGTATTCAGTTTCATAATTTGCCTTGCCAGCGCTGGAGAGTCCTACAATGACATCGCCAACGGCAATTTTATCGTTGGTTACCAGCTTGTTTTTAGGCCATCTTGCTGTCATGGTTCCATTGACTGCAACCGTACGGACCACATCACCCACATCGGCGGTTTCTCCACCGAGATAATGGATTTTAACACCCATGGTTTCCAGATCAGCAAAAAGAGCGCTTGTGCCATCAATGATTTCTTTGAGCACTTCGCCGCTAATCAGGTGTTTGTTTCTATCAATGGTTGAATTGAAAATGATGTTATCGTAAACCCCAATGCAAAGCAGGTCGTCCAGGTTCATCACCACTGCATCCTGGGCTATGCCACGCCAAACGGAAATATCACCGGTTTCCTTCCAGTACAGATAGGCAAGGATACTTTTGGTACCAGCTCCATCAGCATGCATAACATTGACATGATCAGGATCTCCGGTCAGATAATCAGGATAGATTTTACAAAAGGCATTGGCATACAAACCCTGATCCAAATCCTGGATGGCAGCGTGAACTTCTTCCTTTTGGGCGGAAACACCTCTTTTCTGGTATAAACTCATGGATTCAGCGGTATGCGCAAATTTAGTTTAGAACGCTGAATTGACAATATTTAAATCATTTCAACAAGAAGATCAGTATTCTTTCAATTGGATTAATTTTGCATTTCTTATGCAAGTTCATTTTCAAATAGACAATCTTCCCCGCTTTCGGAATGCTGTGCTGACGATAGGTACTTTCGATGGGGTGCACTCTGGACATACGGCCATCCTTGACAAGTTGAGGTCTGAAGCCGAAGACATCAACGGCGAAACCGTTGTGATTACTTTTCATCCTCATCCAAGGCGAATTTTGAACAATGCTGATGCACCTGCATTGCTCACCAGCCTTGAAGAACGCATCGACCGTTTCAATGTAATCGGCATCGATCATTTGGTCATTGTTGCCTTTGATCCTGCCTTTTCCGCATTGACAGCAGACGATTATATCCAAAAATTCCTCATAGATCTTTTTCACCCTAAGGTTATTGTGATCGGTTACGATCATCGCTTCGGACAAGGAAGAACGGGTGATTATGAACTCCTGAAACGGGAGGGTGAGTCATTTGGATACAAGGTTTGTGAGATTCCTGAAAAGATGCTCGATGCTTCAAGGGTAAGTTCCACCCATATCCGGCATGCACTGCTGGAAGGTGATCTCACAACGGCGAACAGCCTGCTCTCCTATCCTTACCGCCTCCAGGGGGAAGTGATTGAAGGCGACAAGCTCGGACGCACGCTAGGTTTTCCTACAGCCAATCTTGCATTGAATGACAGCGATAAACTCATTCCTGCATCTGGGGTCTATGCCGTAAAAGTGGAACTCAACCAAAACGGATTGATTCGGGCAGAACTTGGCATGATGAACATCGGTTACAGGCCAACTGTCAATGGCAGGGAAAGAAGAATCGAGGTCCATATCTTCAATTTTGACGAAGACATCTACCACCAGACATTGAAGGTTTCACTGGTTGCCTATACTAGAAAAGAAAAGAAGTTTGCAGGACTGGAAGCCTTGAAAACACAGCTGGAACAAGACAAACAAGATATCACAGGGTTGCTGAACAGGCTTAAGACGGAAGGATGATTTTTGCCGCGAGTTCCTTCATCAATGAAGAATCCTCGGTATCTACCTGGCCCATACCTAAGCTTTTTAGGTTGTAGTGATTCAAGAGGATCAATGCTTTTTCAATATCATTGAAACTATAGCGCTGCATGGCCTGTGTGTACTGCTTAGCAAAAAATGCCTTGATACCCAGGGCAGCAGCAATACCATATTCATCTTTAGCGCCACTGGCTGCGGCAATATAGAGTTTGCTAAAAAATGAATACAAAGTTGGCAAGATCAGCTGGATGGGGCCAGCCTTAGGGTTGGCAGCAAAATAATTCAGGATTTTCAACGTGTTGGGGAGGTCTCTGTTGCCCAATGCCGCCTGGAGTTCAAAAACATTGAATTCCTTGCTGATGCCCACATATTGCTCAATATCATCCTCTCCAATTTGCTTTTTACCATTCAGGTTAACCGTCAGCTTTTCAATTTCATTTTCCATCCGCTGAAGGTCGTTTCCAATATGGTCCACCAACATATAAAGGGCCTTGGGTTGAATTTCAAGTCCCTTTTGCCGCACCATATTTGAGGCCCATTCCGGCAACTCATTGTCATACATTTTTTTGGTGGTGATGACAATGGCCTTGCTTTTTAGGCTTTTGGCCAGCTTACCCCTACCATCCAACTTTTTATCCTTGTGGGCAACAATAAAAATCGTGGACATCAGTGGATTATCCAAGTAAGATTCAAGCCGGTCAATTTCTTTGAGGTGTTGGGCTTCTTTCAGGATGACAACCTGTTTTTCAGCAAACATGGGATAACGCCTGCATGCATTAAGGATATCTTCCGCTTTTGAATCTTTGCCATAAAAAATGGAAAGATTGAACTCCGCCTCATTTGCCGGGAGGATATGGTCCTCTGCAAATGCAGTGAGTTTATCAATATGGTAAGACTCATCCCCTTCCAACCAATAAACAGGATGAAAAGCACCCCGTTTCCAATCTGATATGATTTGGTCTGTACTCATTCAAATGCTGTTATTTGATAGCTCATGCTTAAAAATGGATAAAAAAATATGCTTAATGATTTTTTTAACAGGGTTGTGACCATGAAAAGGAAAGAAATTCTTTTCCTTTGTAATGAATACGAAATTATCAATTAGCGACGAACTTTCACCATTAATCATTGAATCATGAGTACAAATTACCCCGATGCTGGAAACTATTCTTCAGCTCCCAAAAAAGACAACAAAAATACCATCATCATTTTACTGGCCATTGCCCTGGTTGGTTCTTGGATTTATTTCATGTATGCCAAGAGCCAGGCCACTGCAGTAATCAATGAAAAAGATGCACAATATGCCACGCTGGACTCTGCGAAGAACAATGTCCAGAAAGAGTATGACGATGCCATGGTCAGGCTGGACGAGATGACGGCTACCAACAATGGGCTGGACAGCCTGGTGAAGACCCGAGACAATGAACTCGGCATCCTCAAATCAAAATTCAAGTCTCTTGTGGGCAAGCAAAATGCCACATCCACCGATCTTGCAGAAGCCAGAAAGCTTGTCAGAGAACTCAATGGAAGGATTGATGATTATGTAAAGGAGATTGAGCGTTTACAGGGTGAAAATATTCAGCTG
>CALPWM020000102.1 GCA_943327275.2 Chitinophaga pinensis | reverse complement strand
TTCAAAATTGCCTGCCCTTTTTGGAAATGCAGACAAGGAACTCAACAGCAGGGTGCTGTACGATTACCGCTCGGTCATTGATGAAATGATCCTCAACAATTTTACCAAAGAATGGAAAAAATGGGGGGATGGGAAACAGAAAATTCTTCGCAACCAATCCCACGGCTCACCTGCCAATACTTTGGATCTCTACAGTGTGGTGGATATTCCTGAAACAGAAGGAACTGATGTGCTTCGTTTTAAATTCGCTTCTTCTGCTGCCAATGTCAGTGGAAAACAATTGGTGTCTGCAGAATCGGCCACCTGGCTGAATGAACATTTTCTCTCCTCCTGGGGAGATGTAAAGAAAGCCATCGATCTGTATTTCCTGGGTGGCGTAAACCATATCGTTTACCACGGAACAGCTTATTCACCAAAGAATGCGCCATGGCCAGGATGGCTTTTTTATGCTGCTGTGCATTTTCAGCCGGTCAATCCACAATGGAAGGATTTTCATGTGCTCAACAACTACATCGCCAAGGTGCAGTCTTTTCTTCAACAGGGTAAGCCCAACAATGATCTGCTCGTGTATTATCCGATCGTTGACCGGTATGCACAAACAGGAGGTCCACTTTTGCAACATTTTGATGGGATGGAAAAGAATTTTGAACACACTGATTTTGAACACGTCTCACAGCATTTGCAGGGAAAAGGAATTGGGTTTGATTTTTTCTCTGATCGCCAGTTGCAACTGTTTGAATCCAAAGGAAAATCAATCCTCTCTGCAGGAAATACATACCAGACCATTGTACTCCCCGCAATACAGCAGATGGATGCATCATCATTGTCAAAAATCATGGAACTTGCCAAGCAGGGTGCAACCATCATCGCGTATAAACAAATGCCCAAAGGTGTTCCTGGATTTTCCAATCTCGAAGCAAGGCAAAAAGCATTTGATGCAATCCTTACAGGCCTGAAATTTACTGAGGCCGGGAAACTTCAAACTGCTGCTGTGGGAAAAGGAAAGTTGATCATCGCTGCTGACATGGAATCATTGTCTTCACTGGTATCCGTTTATCAGCGCCCATTTGAGCAAAAAGGCTTTCAGTCTATTCAAAGAGAACTGCCTGATGGTCATGTTGTCTTCATCAACAACAGAACTGAGAAGCCTTTGGATGAGTGGGTCAATATCCCTGTAAACGCAAAAACATCACTCAGCTTTTTTGATCCCATGTCCGGCAAGATTACTGAGGCCTTGACAAGATCCATCTCTTCAACACAGGTTGCTGTAAGAATTGCCCTGGGCCCACATGAATCAATCCTGTTGCGGAGTTCAACATCGCCCATGACTTCTCCCAAACATCAATATCCATCAGCAGTTGTAACCACAGTTCCTATCAGCGGTCCATGGAAACTGGAATTCCTTGAAGGTGGACCACAACTTCCTAGGCCTGTAAGCCTTGACAGTACTGGGTTCTGGACTTCATTGGCTGATACATTGGCTAAAAATTTCTCAGGTACAGCCAGGTATTCAACCAGTTTTGTTTTGCCTGATGAGAAGATTTCCAGTTGGACACTTTCGCTTGGTGAAGTGTCTGCAACTGTGGAACTTGTCTTGAATGGTGTTTCCTTGGGTAGCCATATAGGTCCGGTTTTCAATTTTACCATTCCTGCAAACCTGTTAAAAAAAGAAAACAAACTCCAGATAACAGTTGCAAGCCTGATGGCCAACCGCATTGCCTACATGGATCGCAACAATCTTCTTTGGAAAATATTTTATAATGTCAACATGCCGGCACGCAGAAAAGAAAATGCCCGCGATGGTATCTTCAGTGCTGCGGACTGGCCTCCTGTTCATTCAGGACTGAAGGGGCCTGTTGTGCTAAAAGGCAATCAATAAACGAATAAAGAGAATTTTACATGAAGCCTATCATTTCCATCCTGCTATCGTTTGTTGTGATGCAAGCTGTTGCCCAAAAAACGGAGCAGCTTTATCTCTCAGGAACGGATAGCAAGCGAACAGTTCAATGGGATTTTTTTTGTACTGATGGCAGAAGGAGCAATACATGGGAAAAGATTGATGTACCCAGTTGCTGGGAGCAGCAGGGCTTTGGAAATTATAACTATGGCCGTGATTACAAGACCAATGGAAAGAACAGCAGGTTTGCTGATGAGTCTGGGCTCTATAAATATGCGTTTACCGTTCCCCAACAATGGAAAGGAAAATCCATTGACATCGTTTTCGAAGGCAGCATGACGGATACCGAAGTAAAGATCAATGGCAAGCCTGCAGGAGTTACCCACCAAGGTTCTTTTTACAGATTCAGCTATGATGTTACCGCATTGCTCAAGCCTGGTGCCCAGAACCTGTTGGAAGTTAAGGTCAGCAAAATGAGCAAGGATGCGTCAGTGAACAATGCGGAAAGGTTGGCCGATTATTGGGTTTTCGGTGGGATATTTCGCCCCGTTTATCTGGAGGCCAAACCATTGGCCAATATTGAAAGCCTGGGCATTGATGCAACGCATAAGGGAGATTTTCCCCTGCAGGTACAGACCTCAGGATCTACCTCAAAAGGTTCCATTGTTGCCACCATATTTGATGCAGCAAAAAATATTGTGGCTACTTCAAAGGCTGTTTTGAAAGCAAACGACAGCCTTGTCAACATGGCAACCAAGGTAAAGGCTGCAATGGCATGGACAGCTGAAAATCCGGTGTTATATACAGTGCAGGTAGCATTGTACGATGCTGCAGGCAAGAAGAAACACGAGGTATGGGAGAAGTTCGGATTCCGAACTGTTGAAGTCAGAAAAGGCATCGGGGTTTTTGTCAATGATGTACAGGTCAAATTCAAAGGGGTCAATCGTCATTGTTTTTGGCCCGAGACAGGGAGAAGCCTGAGCCGCGAACAACAGGAAATGGATGTTAAGTTATTGAAAGAAATGAATATGAATGCAGTGCGCTGCAGCCATTATCCCCCCGATAAATATTTTCTTCAATTGTGTGATTCTCTGGGCATTTATGTGATTGATGAATTGGCAGGTTGGCAAAAAGCCTATTCGACCAAAGCAGGTAGGCCACTGGTAAAAGAAATGGTAGAGCGAGACATGAACCATCCCTCCATCGTGCTCTGGGCCAACGGCAATGAGGGTGGAACGAACAAGGAGCTGGATGCTGTTTTCACACAACATGATTTTCAAAAAAGGACGGTCATCCATCCCCATCATCGCCCCGGTAATCAGTTCAATGGCATTGACTGCAACCACTACGAGGATTATTACAGCACCAAAAAAATACTGCAGGACAGCCTAATCTACATGCCTACTGAATTTTTGCATGCCCAGGATGACGGTGGTGGTGCTGCTGCTATGGAGGATTTCTGGAACCTGCATTGGAGTGCGCCACGTTCTGCGGGTGGTTTCATCTGGGCCTTTGCAGATGAGGCAATCATGCGCACTGATATGAACAATGTGCTGGATGCCAACGGTCTGAATGCCAATGATGGCATCCTTGGTCCACACAGGGAAAAAGAAGGCAGCTATTATGCCCTTCGGGAAATTTTTTCGCCGGTAAAGTTGGAGCTTCCCAAAAGAATCAACAGTGATTTTGATGGCAAGGTTTCTTTAGAGAACAGGTTTCATTTTACCAATACCGCTTTTTGTTCATTCAGCTGGGAGTTGGTTGATTTTAGTGGTCCTTTTGACCGATCCTCAGGCTATGTCGTCAGAAAAAAAGGAACTGCTGTTTCCCCGAACATAGGCCCAACAGAAAAAGGAATTTTGCAGTTGGAATTGGGCAATGATTTTTTAAACCATGATGCGTTGCTCCTTACCATCAAAGACAACAGGGGAAATGAAATCGGGAAATGGACAACCATGATTCGCTCAAATGAATTAATCCTGAAAAGATTCATGGTCCACAAAAAAGATTCAACTCTTGTTGCACAAACGGACAGCTCATATGTTTTGTCCGGTGGCGATGTTAGCATTGAAATTGACAAGCGAAATGGTCAACTCATCAGGTCCCGGAACAAAATGAACGACTATGTTCATTCCTTCACCAACGGACCGATTCTCGTCAGGGGTGATGCGATATTTGAAAATGCATCCATTTTTCAGAAAGAAAATTCAACCGGTGCAACATTCAACTTCAAAGGCAATTTGAAAAAAATTGAATGGAGCATCAATGCCAATGGTTGGGTCACGCTTCAATATGCCTATGCACTTGATGGTGATCATCCCTTTTCCGGTGTCAGTTTTTCTTATCCGGAAAATTATGTACTCGGGTCAAAATGGCTGGGCAAGGGCCCTTCAAGACAATGGAAAAACCGCATGGCCGGAACCCCCGTCAATGTATGGCAAAATCTGTACAACAATACCCAAACCGGATACGCGCCCAATATCTATCCAGAATTCAAGGGATATTTTGGTGAAGTGACATGGATGGAATTGAGCACGGTAGAAGGAAAGATATTCATCGCCAGTCCTGATGATGGATTGTTTGTCAGGTTGTTTGATTTCAATGGACTCACCACTACTGGGAAAGCCTATCCACAATTGCCTCCCGGAAATATTTCCTTTCTTGATTGCATACCACCCATTGGCACGAAACTCGCCATGGGCGTTACATCCAATGCTGCCGTATATGGGCCGCAGGGAGAAATGAATCATTTGAAAGGGTTGAAAAGCCGGACCCTTTATTTTTATTTTGGACTTCCCAAGATTACTGATTCAAAAGAACAATATACAAGACCGCTTATTGATAATGTTTTCTAATCACATCAAACATGGATTGTAAGCAGGGACATTTTTTTAGGGTAGGATTTTTTACTACCATCTTTTTGATGCACTGTACTGCAAACGCCCAGGGCATCAATAGAAAAGCCTTGGTACAAAGACATGCCGTTCATGTTGATGCCATGGATAGCCTGGCTTCGCTGACGGTAGGCAATGGCAGTTTTGCCTTTACTGTTGACGCAACAGGCATGCAAACATTTCCTGATTATTATGCCAACGGCGTACCCCTTGGAACCCAGTCAGACTGGGGATGGCACAGCTTCCCCAATCTTGAAAACAATGTACTGTCTTCCTCTCAAAAGCAGTATGCATTGGATGGCAGGATGGTTTCTTATACTGTGCAAACCAAGGGAGATCAGCAATCAGAAAAAGCATCTGAATATTTCAGGGTCAACCCTCATCGCCTGCAGTTGGGCAATATTGGATTGGAGTTGTTGAAGCAAGACGGATCCATTGCAGGGCTGAAAGATATTGTTGACATCAACCAAGTCTTGGATCTTTATACCGGCATCATCACCAGCAAATTCAAATTGGAAGGGATTGAAGTGGAGGTGGAAACATCCTGCCATCAACAGAAGGATGTATTGGGTTTCAGGATCCATTCTGCCTTGATCAGTAAAAAAAGATTGAATGTATTTATACGGCTGCCATATCCCAATGGGCAATTCAAGGATGCCGGCAATCATTATTCGCATGAAGCCAATCATCAGTCCCGGTTGATGGGAACGGGGAAGCAATACCTAATCCAGCATGTTTTGGATACCGCACAATACCATCTTCAGTTGGTTTCATCAAACATAGCCAAAGCAGAAAATTTCGCAGCACACCAATTCAGGATGTTTCCACAATCCCAGACGGATTCCTTTAGCCTTGTAGTAGGATTCAACCCAGGATTGCAAGCAAAAAACATCACTGAAAATGTCCTATCTGTAAGAAGCAACAGCATCAAAGGTTGGCATCAATTCTGGCACAGTGGTGGTGCCATAGACCTTGCAGGCAGCAAGGATCCAAGGGCCAGGGAACTGGAAAGAAGAATCGTTCTCTCCCAATACCTCACAAAATTACAATGTACCTCATCTAATCCTCCACAGGAAACAGGGCTTACCTACAACAGTTGGTTCGGCAAACCGCATATTGAAATGCACTGGTGGCATGCAGTGCATTTTGCCCAATGGGGCAGGCATGACCTGATGGAAAAAAGCCTTGACTGGTATTTTCGGTCTGCAGAAAAAGCCCGGGCCATTGCCAATCGCCAGGGATACAAGGGCATGCGCTGGCAGAAAATGACAGACAACAATGGGGATGAAACACCTTCCTCTGTCGGTGCTTTCCTGATTTGGCAGCAACCCCATCTCATCTATATGGTAGAGATGCTGTACAGAAAAAATCCCACAAGCAAGGTATTGGATAAATACAAGGAACTTGTTTTTGCCACAGCAGATTTCATGGCAGACTTCCCTGAACGCGATTCCAAAACAGGTTACTACAATTTGGGTAAAGGGCTTATTCCTGCACAGGAGTGCTTTGATCCATTGACCACGTTCAATCCGACCTATGAGCTGGCCTATTGGTCCTGGGCCCTTCAGACCGCACAACAATGGCGATCAAGGGCTGGCCTCAAACCCAATCCACAATGGCAAGAGGTTGTTCAGCATCTTGCACCGTTGCCCAAGGCCAATGGGGTTTATCTGGCTTCAGAAAGCACTCCTGATTGCTATACCAACCCACGGTACCTGGCAGACCATCCTGCCGTCCTCGGAGCCTATGGCATGTTGCCTGCCGTGCATGCGATGGATACTGCCGTGATGCACAATACATTGAAGCTGGTTCAAAAAACCTGGTCCTGGAACAAAACCTGGGGCTGGGACTATCCCATGATGGCCATGACCGCCTCGCGCCTCCACCTCCCTGAAGATGCCATTGATGCCCTTTTGATGCCCGTGCAAAAAAACACTTATCTGAAAAATGGACACAATTACCAGGACGGGCGGCTCACCATTTATCTTCCTGGCAACGGCGGCCTGTTGAGTGCTGTAGCACTCATGTGTACCGGGGGTGATCTTGATACAACCAAGCAGCCAGGCTTTCCCAGCAATGGCAATTGGAATGTCCGATGGGAGGTGCTCTATCGATCTTTTTAACAATCACATCAAGATGATCACCAACATATATTAACAAGCATTTTTTAAATATTCATCACATGGTTTTTTCACGTTCACTGTTCATCATCGTTTTGATTTTCTCGCAACTGCAACTGATCAACGCCCAAACCGTGGCACCGGAATGGACAAAGAAAGTTGGTGCCAGAACTGCTCCCAAGGGAACGGCTGTTTTCACTGTCAATGCATTTGGTGCCATTGCCGATGGCGTAACGGTGAGCACTGTGGCCATACAAAAAGCAATCGATGCCTGCGCGCAAAAAGGCGGTGGCATCGTGGTCTTCAAGCCCGGTACCTATGTCAGTGGCTCCATTTTCCTGAAAGACAATGTGCACCTCAGGATTGATGAACAAGTGACCATCCTGGGCTCGCAGGATTTCAATGATTATCCAGACATCAGCACAAGGATAGCAGGGATTGAAATGGTATGGCCTGCTGCACTGATCAATGCAATTAAGGTGAAGAATGTAGCCATCACTGGAAAAGGTGTTATCAATGCAAGAGGAAAGTTTTGTTGGGATAAATATTGGACCATGCGCAAAGACTATGACAAGAAAGGATTGCGCTGGATCGTAGACTATGATGCAAAACGGGTGAGAACCCTGCTTGTGCAGGAAGCTGAAGATGTCACCCTCAAAGGACTCACGTTCAAGAACGCAGGTTTCTGGACCGTACAGCTGCTCTATTCATCACACCTCACTGTTGATGGCATCACCATCAAGAACAATGAAGATGGCAGTGGACCAAGTACTGATGGGATCGATGTTGATTCTTCAAGCTGGACCCTGATTGAAAACTGTGATATTGATTGCAATGATGATAAT
>CALPWM020000101.1 GCA_943327275.2 Chitinophaga pinensis | reverse complement strand
TGTAAAGATCAATCCATTTTAGTTGTCTGTCATATTCAGTTTCACAGGCTTCTCCATAGACCCTTACTGTTTTGCCATGGTCCAATGCATGGTTCCAGATGAAGCCCGTTTTGTTGTACACAAGCGCATCTTCCTGCCGGTGGGGATAGCTCCTGAACCATGCCCTAACATTTTTTTCTACATAGTCAGAAACAATTCCTGCATCGGTCCATTGATGGCCTTCTGCAGATGATTTGCCGGAGGCGTTGTAATCATCCATCCATCCAAATTGTCTGGCCAATGCATGCATATTAGGAGTAATCTTTTCACCAAACACGCAAAGACTACTGTCGCCCCTGCCAACTTTCATGTCTCCATACACCTGGTCATAGGTTTTGTTTTCCTTGATGATGTACACCACATGTTTAAATACCGAAGGCTCTCCAATTCTTTCTGGAACAGGCCTGGGCAGGGCATCTGCGCGGGGCGCCAACGATAGCGCATCCAGCCTGTTCGTGAGGTTGAGTTGTGCTACTTCAAGGGAATATGCTTCAAGCATGGGCTTGTCTGGGACAGAAATAATGCTGACAGAAGCGAGCTCCTGATGAATGGACCTTGCTTTTTTCTTGCTGTCCACAACATTGGCACCATCAGATTCCAGGTTGGCCACCACCAAGGTATTGTTGATTATTTTAAGTCCGGCAGGGTAGGCTTCTGTGGGGATATAACCCAACACCTGAGATTTCCCCTTTCCATTTGAAGAAGCATTTTTTCCCAGCTGTACAACAGCCACTGCATTGTCTAATCCATTGGAAACATAGAGTAGGGAATTGTCTTCATTCAGTTCCAGGCCATTGGGTGTACTTCCCCCAAACGATTGCTTGCCTCTCATCAGTCCAACATCAATCGTATCAACAAATTTGTTTGTCATTGCATTGATAACCGCAATATTATCGCTCGAACCATTGGCCACATAAACATATTTTCCATCCATCGATGCCTTCACTGCATTGGGGTGAAGTCCTACTGGTATTTCAGCCATTGTTTTTCCGTCTGAGGTGTTGATGACGGTTACTGAACCACCAGCGGTTGCCCCTGTCACGGGGTCTGTATATGCTAATCCCCAAGGAACGCCAGCCCTTTCTCTTGAAGGGTCTGTGGCTTTTTCTCCAGCCCAATTGCTCACAAACACCTTGTTGTTGGCAATGCAAATGCCATAAGGCGCTACACCTGTGGCTGCTGTCCAGATTGTCTTTCTGCTGCTCCAATCAATTTTCTGAATGGTATTGTTTCCATTCAACACTACATACAGATACAGTCCACCCTTTTCCCTTGAAACGGCTATTTCATTGGGGATGGCATTGCTGGCCGGAGAAACTTTCTCAAATGGAATATCAGCAATAAATTTTAGCCCATTGTTCCATTCGGCAATCATGAGAGAAGATTTTCCATTGTTTTTGTCTGCGGCACCCCATACAATCCAGGTTTTGCCGTTTTCGATAAATGTCTTGATGCCTGAATAGGTGCTCATGAAATTGCCAAACATGGGCATTTCACTGAACCGCCATTGGTACAGTACTTTTTTTGAGTTGATATTGATGGCCGTAATGCCATACCGGTCTTCAACAATCGCGTGGCCGTTTTCATCTAATGAAGCCACATCCAATGCATGGTTTTCCAACGCTGGGTTCCCAAAACGAATGACTTCTCCGGCAGAACGAATGATCCTGTTGTAGGGAAGCAGACGGAGTGAAGCATTTCTTTTGGTGAGGTAATCAGAGAGTTCGTTGATCTTGTCAGTATTGATGAAATCGATCTGAAGTTTGATCATTTCTTCCCAGGCTTCTGGGAAGTCCGGGCTGGCCCAGAGCCGGATGGGCTTTTGAAGGTCATGCGCTTTTTTTACCGCAGCAATAATTTTTTCGCGGTCTGTAGCGTTGATGGGCCAGGGATTTTTCCAGCTGACAAATTTGCTGTAACTGTCACTCAGCAAGGCAATTTTTTTCAGTTGCTGGTCAGTGTATTCCTTGTCCAGCCGCCCATCAAACCAGATGAAGGAAGGGTAGTCTGCATACTTGTTTTCATCAGGCCTGTTACCCGAGATGACAATTTTGATCAAAGGATTTTTGGTGATGAAGGGATATTTTTTGAGCAGTTCTACCAACCGATCAAGGGTTGGAACTGCTTCTGTTTTGATATCAATCAGCAGCTGGAGCTTCCTTTTTTTGTCATTGTATTGTGATAGGGGTATCAGGTAAAGGTTCTCCAGCGTTCTTGCAGGCTTGAGGTCTTTGTTGTCATGGCCTACCAGGAGCTTTCCTTCAACAAGATGAACATCTGCTTCGATGGACCCAAATTTTTCATTATAGGCCTCATGGAATGGATTTTTTTGTTCATAATCATTGTGGGAATGGGCATTGGCCTGGGAGTACCCATTTACCTGGGCCTTTACAGCCATAGTAGCGATAGCACACAAGAAAAAGATGATCAGTCTCATGGTAGTCAAAATTGAATACCAATACTAACCATCTTTTTCCAAGCTGTCAAAAAGGGAGTATTAATTTTGTGTTTCTGCTTTAGAAAAGGATTCCACTTCATCCATTTCTTCATCCTCAACCCTCACCGTCAGGTATTTTTTCATTCCTTCTAGTTTGACCACCCAAATGTTGCGATCAGTAACCTTGACGTTGATGGCCCTGGTGATTTTATAATTGTCATATACCCCAGTCACCATCTCCTTTATTTTACCAGGAAGGTTGTGTTCGTAACCGTAGCTGATATCGTATTTCAGAACACCATTTTTCCTGTAGAGGGTGTTGTGGTTCATATCTTTGATGATGAATTTGGCCAGGTATTCCTTGTCATATTTGTACCAGCTCAATTCTTCAGCATCTGGGAAAGCTTTTTTAAATGCCTTGTTTACATTGGGTGCTACCAATGCAATGGAAGTGACAGTTACTTCAGGAAGGGATACCACTTTTTCCTGTGCTTTGGGACTGCTGATAAATAACAAGAACGCAAGTGCTGGGAGGATCATGTGTTTGGTCATAAAAATGTTTTTCGGATTGATTAAGTGGTATGGGCAGTTGCCCGATCGCGTGCAAGATAAATTTGCTCATTCCGCTTTTCAATGACAAACATCAAGCAAGCAGATGATTTTTACAGACCTCCATGAAAAGCAGCTTGCATAAAAGAAAAAGCCTGTCTTTGATGACAGGCCCTTTTACAAACAACTTTCCAGAATTGTTTATTGAATCAGTGTGACGGCATTGAGTTCGGTTTTTTTGCCTTTTTCCATAATGACACTGTTCAATTCTTGGGTTACATAGCCCGTAGCTTCAAATGTTACAGTGTAGTTGTTTCCCTCTTTCAATCCCCTTACTTTAAATCCACCATTCTTTTCAGTGTAAGCAAGTATTACATTTCCTTCTCCGTCATCAATTTTTACAACAGAACTTATATCTTCAGGAAACACTTGTCCTGTCAATTCACCAAATGCTTTGATGCTGAAAGGACGAACGATTGGATCTAGGGTATAGTTTCCGTTGTCAAGTTTGATCGAATTGGTTGCATCAAAGTAGAGGTGAAATTTTTGTTGATTCAACGCCAGCTCTTCATCGATATCATCTTGGTGTATCCTGATGTAGATCACTTTCTCAACATCATTTTCAAGCCTGAGGGGATGTGTTTCGCCAGCATTGTCGATGATGTAGTTGTTTGTACCAAGGGTGATCCTGATTTTCCTGACCCGGTACAAGGCGGTGGCATCGCCAATAAGAGACTCCGCGCCATTTCTGAGGGAAGCCATGTCTATCAGCTTGGGAGATTGGCCAATTGATTTCCATTGGCCATAATCATCAACTGTTTTCAGATGATCATCCATGTTGTCATCTGCATCTGCAAAATAATCATTGTCATCATTTGAGCCGTTAAGGTCTTCCTTGAATTCAACTTTTTGAACATCAAGCATGACGGATTGAAAGTTGGCTCCACTACTACTGATGATTACTTCTACATCCTTGATTGCTCTGGAGGCGACTACAGAATACTTGCCTGAGTTTCTAAAGCTGTCTGTTTTTTTACAAGAAGAAAAAATCAATACAAATGCTGCCAAAATGGAAAGGACGAGTGTGGTTTGGTTTTTCGTTTTCATGGACATTTAGTTTTAGTTTTTAAAAAATAAAGAACTTGATTGTTCTTGAGCAACTAAACGCCAGTGTTTTTAAATTATGATTTTAGCTATATGTTTTGTTATGATTTTACGTATTTACACTACTTGATTATGTAGTATAATCAATGCAGGAAGAGATTTTTTGTTAGAGGGGATCATGAAAACTGTTTTTGAAACAGCATGTTGCCATCAACCCCATAGTGGCTGAAAACAATGGTTGGCTTGTTATTGATCCTATTGGTTTCGACCCTAAGGAAGCCTCCTACAATATTAAGGTACTCATGCTCAGGATATCTTTCATCTTTCTTCCATCCGCCGGCATGCTCATTGCTGGCTGGTCCGCAGGCAAATTCATAGGTTCCAGTTTTGGCGTGTTTGGAAACATATTGCCAGTGCCTGTCTCCACAAATGACGAACGTGTTTTTATTTCCTGCAATCAGGTTGCGAATGAGATCGCCTTCAAAACTGAAATTCTTGTTAGAATGGTTGTCTTTTTTTTGAGGGCGATCGGGGCCAATGATGGGGGTTGGGCTGATCAGGATTTTAAAGCTTGCATCTGATGCAGCATATCCCTGCTTGAACCACTCCATTTGTTCTTTGCCCCATATTGTTTTTTCAGGACCATCGGGCATTTCGTTGGGTTTTCTGAATTCTCTTACATCGAACAACCAGATCTCAAGGTCTTTGCCCCAGCGAAAACTACGGTAGGGCTTGTTGCTTGAAGGAACTTGCTGGCGAAACAATTCCACCCCTTGTTGGTAGGTGAAGTCCCCCATGAATTTATTGGTAGAGGCAGGATGACAATCATTCATCCAGGTATCATGATCGTCCTTCATGAAATAGCAAGGAGTGTTTTTATAAAATTGAACATAACCCGGAAGGCTGTTCATTCTCTGCCAATTCCATCTTGCCAGGGCAAGGTTTTTCGCCTTATGGTCGTGGTACAATACATCACCGGTATGAACCAGAAACTGTGGTTTGAGTTTCTCCATTTCCTTCATGATTTTGAATCCTCCCTCATTGCGAGCATCCTGGTCATTGTATTCATGACAGGTAGTGACCATGAAGTTAACAGGAATGGCATCATTTTTTTCTGCTGCTGTACTGAAGCTGCCCTCAACCTGATTAGAAGCTTTTTCATTGGTTTTTCCCATTACCCTTATTTCATAGGCATTGTTTGGGGTCAGTCCTTCTAATGCAAATTGGCATGCACAATCAGTATCCTGGTCTACAGCCTTCCAGGATGTTTTGCTCCAATTGCCAGTTCCTTTTATCCTGTAGTGGATGCTGATGAAACCTTTTTTGCCCGGAACGGCACCATCCAATTGTTCCACAGTTGTGCCTTCCGGCATGTTTATTTTTACCTTTCTGTCAGGCCTGTCTTCTTTGTAAGTTGATTTGAAATAGGCAATATCATGCCATTCGTTATTTGTTTCATCCAGGTATAAAAAATCAGGTTGTTTACCAGTGTCGGCTACCCGGATTGAATCACTGGTCAATCTCGCCCAAACAACGGCTGAAGTGGGAGTGATTTCTCCTATTTTTATGCCAGTTGTAAAAAAAGGAAGATCCATGGCAGACAAAAGATCAAATGCCGGAATGGTTGCTATAATTCCCAATGAACTGTTGGCGATGAATTTTCTTCTTTTCATGTTTGGTTTATATATTGTACAATTTACTCAAAACACATCAGAATAAGCAAATGAGTTATTGTTGATATTTTTTACATTCGTTCAACAAATATCAACATGACACAAAAGCTTTTCATGATCCTGATCGGATGCAAACCCAAAGGTCGTCACACAGAGCAGCATGATATTTTTTTCGGAATTGCTGCTCAAATAAAGGATCTCATTCCTGAGATGTTGTCATTCTGGCCTGAGGCAGAAGGGGACATGCATGTTGATGGTTGGCGTGAAGTGACCCAGGTTGATGGTCAGGATATTAAAGTAATTGGTCGGGATGAAGTGGTGCCTGCAGCTCATAATGCATTATTTTTCATCAACCTCGGCGGATACAAAAAAGATGAATTTGAGGAATTTCATTATAAAATGCTTGTTGCTGCTGCTGAGAAATCAACGGCCATCAAGGCAGCCAAGCAGACTGCTTTTTTCAAGCATACCCATTTTGATGGAGCCAATTCCCATATTGATGATGAATATGGAGTTGATGTGGATGATGTTTACAAAATAGAGGAAGTACTTTCTCCTTCAACATTGTCAAAGTTCCAGATTGTCCTCGCTGATGCTGTAGTTGAAAGGCAGGATGAGCTCCATTTGGGTTATTTCAAATTGTCTAAATTATAAACCGCTGGTTTATCATCAAATTGACCATACGATAATTCGGTCTTCCTATTCAAGGATTTTCACCACCCTGGTCATTTTGCCATCAACGTTTACACCTTCCAGTACTACTTGTAGCCTTTTGCTGATATCATTGTTATAGAACTGCACCTTGAACCTGGGGCTTTTCTTGTTGGTGATGACATACGGATTCCAATAAAGGGTTGTGCGAATGTCGGTTTCATTGTTTTCTGCAGGGTTCTCATATTGTGGGTTGAAGAATTCCTTGAAACGGGTATAGCCCACCAGCAACGTGCTTTGCATGCTCTTGTTCGATTTGGTATTGTCACTCCTGAAATCGCCACCTTTTTTGGTGTAAATGGCAATGGCTCCACCACTGCCGCCACCCATCGATCCAAAAAAAGGTGGGCGGAATACCTTGACCATCGCTATGTCCTGAACGTTGATGGATTGTATGAAGTCTGCCCCTACCTGCATCTGGTCAAGATAAAGATCGGGCGTTGCACCTCTCCAGCTCATGGTTGTTGAAGCACCAGACCGGTTGATCATGAGCCCGGCTACCCTGCCTTGCAAATAGGAGATGATATCAATGCCACCTAAGGCTGCAGGGTCATTGAGGAAATCAAATACCTGTGCATCACCGCCAGCAAAAAGGCCGCTGGCATACCTTTCGTCTAATGCTTGCGTAGTTGATTTTCCCTTGGCTTTGATAATCACTTCCTGTAAGGTTTTGTAAGAGGATCTTTTTTTCCAGTCTTCCTGCATTTGAAGAAAAGCATTCATTTTGGCCAAGGAAACACTGTCGTTCCAAAGATTAAGCATGTTCTCATCCTTGAGCGCAAGCTGTTTTTCTGAAGGCTTTAGCAGCCCATTGTCAAATTGAACCTGGGTAATTTCATTTAGTTTTTGGTTTTGATTGAAATTGTAAAAGATCCTGGCTGTATCAAAAATGAACATGTTTTCACCCTGAAAAAGTCCTTCTTTTGTAACCGGCTGAAAGATAAAATTCTTGCTGCTGTCCTTGTTCTGGATGATGAGGTTGAGCATCAGGTCGTTGGCGCTTACATTTTTTAGTCCGTAGACCTTGCCTGAAACCCTTATGATGTCTGATTCAACCGGATACTTGATTTCAGGGCCGATGGAAGCCTTTAGTTTTTCCCAATTGAATTTTCTCCATCCATTGGTCAGCATCACCAGGTCCAGGTTTGCAGTTACAGAATCAGCGTCGCTGGAAAGATAATATCCAGGGTTATGGATCTTGCCTTTCAGTTCGCTGCTCAACAACAAGTCAGAATAGATGGTATGGTTGGCCTGGGTGCTTTCCAGTGAAGCATCTGTTACCGCAACAGACATGTTGGTTACTGTAGTATCTGTTACATAAATATCAAAAACGTTTTTCCCTTTTTTGGTAAGGGTAACCAATTGGGGGATGAG
>CALPWM020000100.1 GCA_943327275.2 Chitinophaga pinensis | reverse complement strand
GTTGTTGATCAACCAGGGGTTGGTGAAGAAAAGCAGTGCAGCCAGCGTTATACCGGCCAGTTTTTTTCTTTTCTTTTCAGTCCTTGCCAATGCGGTCAGGATGACCAAGATGAAGACCCATACAAATGGGCTTAAAAAAAAGAACAGGATTTTCCCGATGATGAACATGGTAAAAAAAGGCCGGCTTTAGGGCCGGCCAGGGATTTTAGTTTTTGATGATCTTCTTGGTTGTTTGGTATTTTCGGTCGTTGCTCGTGATGGTCAAGATGTATGCGCCGGCTGAAAGATTGCCAAGGTTGATGTTTCCATTCTGGTATCCGGTTTCCTTTTTTGAAACCACAGCACCAGAGAGACTGGTTACCTGAACGCTCATTCGTTTAATACTATACTGGTCTCCCACCTGATAGTTGACCAGGTCTTTTGTAACGGTGGGATAGATATTCTTGATGAAACCAGTATTGTTCCTGATAGGGCCATTCATGGAAGTGGTAATGGTGATGGGGCTTCCAAGGGAAGCAGCAAACATGCCGTTGCCATGGGTACCTACAATCATGGTATTGTCGGTCCAGCGGTGGGCTATTGAATTGATGATGGCCTCGTTCATCATGGCAGCTGGTGTTCCTGCAGCACCCGTTTCTCTAGCCCATACCGTACTGGCCCCATTGATGGTTGTTGTACTGTAGAGGCCTATGGAGGTTCCAACATAATATTCAATGCCATTTGTTTTTGCGATGATTTCACAAGCCCTTATAGAAGGAATGGTGAGGTTACCCTCCGCAATCTGCCATGTTGGAAGTGCTGCAGTGGCATTGCCTGTCCAGAATATTGAATTCACACCATAATTGGAAACAACGGCCATAACCGTGTCCTGGTTCCTTGGATTCACTGAGATATCTTTCACAACTGATCCAGCTGTCATTCCACTAGGGGTAATGTCGAAGGGCTGGTTGCCTGAAGCACCCCATTGTGGGTCCTTGAGCCTGAAGATTTTTCCGGTGGATGTGCCGATGAACATGTGGTTGTTGGCGTTATATGGCCCCCTTGTGGTTGCCAATGCAAAAATGCTTCCAGTCACATTGGTGGTGACACCATCCATCAGCGTCCAGGTTGATGCAGTAACTTTTTCTGCATCCCCGGTTCTGTAAATGCTGTTTTTGGAAACATAATAAAGAAAGTCAGTATTGTCTGGATCAAGATGGAAATAGGTGATGAATTCTCCGTCAGCACTGCCTGTTGGCCTGATTAGGGTATACAGTCCAGTACTGAAGTCAAATAATTTCATCCTGTACATTTGTCCGGACTGTGCAGCACAGAAAAGGAATTGGTTGCCAGCAGTATTTTTTCTTGTCATCCCAACCTGACAGCCATCGCCTCCCAACACTATATAATGATCATTGCTGTCACTTACAGGGGTTCCCAGGATACCAGTCCTGTCCCTGAAAGTGGTTGAATTGTCTTGTGCGCCTCCATAATAGTTTCTGCTACCGGTTGTAGGATCTATACCAACATGGTAGTACTGAAGCGTCTGGTATTGTGAGTTCCCCAATGACCATTCAACAGTCGGTGCTGTTACGTCCTTGATATGCCCTATACCACCATCAGATGCAATCAATACTTTGTTGGGATTGGTTGGGTCAAAAGCGAAGCTGTGCATATCAGCATGGCTGGCAACATCTGGGTCTATGTAGGTAGCTGATGAAATACCGCCAATGAAACTTGAATTATCCTTTGTTGAAAATCCATCCAGGGAACGGAAAAGGTTGACACCGCCGGCCAGCACAAGGTCTGAATTGTTTGGATGAACGCCAAGGAGCATGTTATAGCCACCTTGCAATTCCATGTATCTATTTGTATTGGTTGAACCGCTTCTCCTTTGTGCCACAAGGGTATCAGATTTGGTCCAGGTGAATGGCGTGGTTGCCATATTGCACTTGAAAAGATCCGCCTCTGGTCGACCGGCAGCTGCATCATCTGCATTTTCAACCATCACATAAAGAATGTTTTGATTTGAAGGGGCAAGGGCAATGACCATTCTTCCCCATCCACCTGTAAATTCTCCTCCACTGGTGGTGTTGTCAAATCCCTTCCATCCTGGTATGGAGTCTGCAGCGTCTTTGATGCCGCCTGCAATTCTTGTAAATGATCCGGCATTGCCATTAGGAGATGAGAAAACCCCTGCAAGGTTTCTGTCAGCATTCCTTCCACTCATGGCTAAAAATATCCTGGATCCGGTTCTGTTGATGGCAAGGTCTGCAATTCCACCCGTGGCAGTTGCTGCGGTAGTACTGCCAAATATTTCTGTCCATGTATTTCCTCCATCAGCAGAACGGTAAACCCTTCGGTGTGCAGCCGCATATACATCGCCAGTTACAGGATGCACAGCAAGTTTGTGCACAAAACTCCATTGTGAAGAAAAACCTGTAATATCTGGAGGATTCGTTGATGTTAATTTCGTCCAGGTTACACCATTGTCAGTGGATTTGAACATCCCTTCCCCGTAAATAAATCCGGAAGGGTATCCTGCCGAGGCACCCAGTGGTTCTCCAGTACCTGCATACCAGGTATTCTCAAATCCTGCTCTTGTGTCCTGGGCAAGGGTTGAAAGACTCCTGACCTGGTTGGCAGGGTGGACAAAAGTCCAGTTGATACCCCCATCGGTACTCCTGAATATTCCACCAGTGATTCCACCAGCGATAACAACCCTGTTGGTTGTGCCATTGTAGCGTTTGTCAAATACCAGCGTCCTGGTTCTGCCCCCATTCTGTGAAGGTCCGGCTGCTGTATATGTGTTGTTTACCATCGGGCTGTTGAAGATGCCATTTTCACGGATGGGCATGTTTCTCATGACAGCCAGTTCCTGAGACCGTATACCGTCAGGAATCAGACCGGTTTTTGGATCTCTTGAGAGCGTCCATTCGTATTCTGCTCTTTTTCTGGAATTTTCGGTCTCCAATTCCTCATCTTCATCGTTGAGGATAGTAAGTCTTTTGGGCAAACCAATTTGCTTTTCCTCTTTGTTGATTAGGTACAATACACCCATGAGGACAATAGCAATGGCAGGGATGATGAGGGCTTTGTATTTGTTCATAGACTTGCTTCGTAACGTGTCTGGCAATTTAACCAATATTTCAGCTTCAAGTTCGCTTTTTGTGTCATAAAAATTTGACCTGAAAAGCCTGGAAACTTTAATCATATCTTTGCTATTCTTGTGAAGGCATGAATCTGCAGTTTCTCTTGGATGGTTATGTTCAATCCCCCCCTGTTAAACAGATGGCGGAGGCCATCCTTTTGCCCAAAGCACAAAAGATACTTTGCACCAAAATGGCGGGCTCGTTTCCTGCTGTATTGTTTTCAGCTCTTTATCAGCGCAATGAACTGAACGGACTCAACCACATGATCATTTTGGAGGATGCAGAGGAAGCAGCCTATTTTCACAACGACCTGGAGCAGCTGATCCATCCCATCGACCTGTTTTATTTCCCTTCTTCCTTCAAAACCAACAAGAATTTCAGGATCCAGAGCAGCAGCCATGTGATGCTCAGAACAGAGGCACTGACAAGATTGGCCGGTGGCGGGAACAGAAAAATCATTGTCACCTACCCGGAAGCCTTGATGGAGAAAGTTTCAACGGCAGAGTCCCTGTCCACCAATATCATTTCCATCAAGGTGAATGATCGGCTGGATACCGACCTGGTGATGGAAAAGCTGGTGGGATATGGCTTTGAAAGGGCAGACTTCGTATACGAACCCGGTCAGTTTGCCATGCGTGGAGGAATTTTTGATATATATTCCTTTGGTAATGAAAAACCCTACAGGGTTGAACTTTTTGGTCAGGATGTGGATTCCATCAGGATTTTTGATCCTGAAACCCAGCTCAGTGAACGCAAGCTGCTGCAGGTCAATATCATCCCCAATGCGGATGCTGCATATGAGGGCGGTGAAAAAATTGATCTTTTCAACCTCATTCCAGACAATACCATCATTTACACAGCACATTGGCAATTGTTCATGGACCGTTACCGCGATCATGAGGATAATTTGAACCTGTACCTTTCCCAGGCACACCAGCCATCCGATGCCAGGGATGCGGATGAAAAGCACACCGAACCGGATCCCGATGGTTTTACCCCATTTGAACGCATGGAGCTTGCCTTGGAGAAAAGGACTGTTGTGGAAATGGCGGCCACGGGAACAATTCCTTCTCCTGATATTGTTTTGTCTTTTGATATCGCGCCACAACCTTCCTTCAACCGGCAGTTTGAGTTGCTGATCAAAGACCTCAAATCCCATGAGGCCGCGAAAAAGCAGTTGTATATTTTTGCAGAAAATCCAAAGCAACTCGAGCGCCTGTATTCCATTTTTGCAGACCTCAAGGCAGAGATTCAATTTGTTCCGGTTCCAACTGCCATCCATCAGGGATTCATTGACAAGAACAGAGGCATCGTAGTATACACAGACCACCAGATATTTCAGCGCTACCACAAGTACAAAATCAAGCAGGCCTACAACAAGAGCAAGGCGATTACCCTGCGGGCACTCAAGGAATTGCAACCTGGAGATTTTGTGGTGCACATTGATCATGGGGTAGGGGTTTTCAGTGGATTGCAGAAAGTGCAAAACGGTGGGCAAACGCAGGAAGCTGTGAGGATTATTTACAGGGATAATGATATCCTTTATGTAAACATCAATTCCCTGCACAAGATTTCCAAGTATACTGGAAAAGAGGGAACGCCGCCCAAGGTCAATAAACTGGGCAGTGATGCCTGGGTGAAACTCAAGGAAAAGACAAAGGGTAAGGTCAAGGAAATTGCTTTTGACCTGATAAAATTATATGCGGAAAGGAAGTCTCAGCAAGGGTTTGCACATACTCCTGATAACTACATGCAAACGGAGCTGGAAGCTTCTTTTATGTACGAGGATACACCAGACCAGGGGAAGGCCATCGAGGATGTGAAGAAGGACATGGAAAGCCCTCATCCAATGGACAGGCTGGTATGTGGTGATGTGGGTTTTGGAAAGACGGAAGTGGCTGTCAGGGCTGCCTTCAAGACCTGCATCGATGGCAGGCAGGCGGCCATCCTTGTTCCCACAACCATTCTTGCCTACCAGCATTTCAAAACGTTCAGTGACCGGTTGAAGGATTTTCCTGTCACTGTTGATTTCATCAACCGATTCAAGTCTGCAAAGGAAAAAAAGGAAACCCTTAAAAGGGTTGAGGAAGGAAAGGTCGATATCATTGTCGGAACGCATGCCTTGCTTGGCAAGGAAATCAAATTCAAAGACCTTGGCATCTTGGTGATTGATGAGGAACAGAAATTTGGCGTGGCCCACAAGGAAAAAATAAAGACACTCAAGACAAATGTTGATTGCCTAACACTCACTGCAACACCTATCCCCAGGACCCTGCAGTTCAGCCTCATGGGGGCAAGGGACCTCAGCATCATCAATACCCCACCGCCCAACAGGCAGCCCATTCAGACCGAAGTACTGGTGTTCAACCAGGACCATATTCGGGATGCTATTTATTTTGAAATTGAAAGGGGAGGACAGGTTTTCTTCATCCACAACCGTGTCAGTGGATTACCTGAAATGGCACAGTTGATCAGAAGCTTGTGCCCGGATCTCAGTGTAGGTTTTGCCCATGGCCAGTTGGAAGGACATGAATTGGAAGAAAGGATATTTGATTTCATCCACCGAAAATATGATGTGCTGGTTTGTACCAATATTGTGGAGAGTGGTGTTGATATTCCCAATGTCAATACCATCATCATCAACAATGCTCATCAGTTTGGCCTGAGTGATTTGCACCAATTGCGGGGAAGGGTGGGCCGGAGCAACAAGAAGGCATTCTGTTATTTGCTGGCGCCACCCATCAGTGTATTGCCTGCGGATTCAAGAAAGCGCTTACAAACGCTGGAACAGCATGCTGAACTGGGCTCTGGTTTTCAGATTGCCATGCGCGACCTGGATATCCGCGGAGCCGGAAACATGTTGGGTGGAGAGCAGAGTGGCTTCATGATTGAAATCGGATTTGAGATGTACCAGAAAATCCTGGATGAAGCCATCAGGGAATTGAAAAGAACTTCATTCAAGGATGTGTTCAAAGATGAAATCAGCAAACAAGATGATTTTGTGCATGATTGTACGATTGACACTGATCTTGAAATATTGATACCTGACGAATATGTTGACCAGATTGCAGAAAGGTTGCTTCTTTATACCCGATTGGACAATTGCAGGGATGAAGATGAATTGCAGCGTTTCCATGATGAAATGAAAGACCGGTTTGGTACAATTCCTGCCTGTGTGGAAGATCTTTTTATAACCGTTCGTTGCAGGAGAATGGCTGTTGAGCTTGGTTTTGAAAGAATGACCCTGAAACAGAAAACGCTGCGTTGTTATTTTGTGAACAATCCGGATTCACCTTATTTTCATTCTGCCACATTCAATGCAATCCTCTTGCATTTGCAAACAAAGACCAACAAGAGCCACCTCAAGCAAGTGGGCAAAAATTTTATGTTGGTCACTGAGCATGTCCATGAAATGAAACAGTTGCAAACAATTCTGGAAGAAATGCTTGCAACTGTCAAAGAAGTAAAGGAAAGTCCGCAGGACTAAAGCTCCCTGATCCAGATATTCCTGAAGCTTACAAGATCACCGTGGTCCTGTATCATGATGGGTTCTTTGGAAGCGTGTGGCTTGTATTCCGGAATGCCAATGTATTCTGTTCCTCCCCAAATGGTTGCATTGTTCTGAACCAGGACACCATTGTGGATCACAGTGATCCTGGCTTGCGATTGAAGTTTTCCCTCTGCACTGAATTTTGGAGCAATGAAAATCACATCATAGGTCTGCCATTCTCCTGGAGGTCTGCTGGCATTGGCCAATGGAATCAATTGTTTGTAAATGCTTCCTACCTGTCCGTTGGAGTAGGTTTTGTTGTTGTAGTTGTCAAGCACCTGCAGCTCATACCTTCCCATCAGGAAGATACCACTGTTTCCCCTTCCCTGTCCTTCTCCTTTTACCACTGATGGAGTGCGCCACTCAATGTGCAACTGGCAGTCACCGAATCCTTTTTTTGTGGTGATGCCTCCACTCCCTCTTTTCACAGTCATGGCATTGTCCTCCAGTGTCCATTCAACCGGTCCCTTGCTACCATTCCATGCTGAAAAATCCTTTCCGTTGAAAAGGACGATGGCGTCCGATGGGGCGTCCTGCGCTGTTTTTCCCGGCTGTACGATGGCGGGTACCGGATCCCATAATTCTGTCAGTTTAGGATCTCCGGTATGTGCTTGTGCAAGGGCAGCAATTGAGGCTGTGGCTGCAAAAAAGGTTGAAAAGAACTTTTTCATGTCAGAATTGTTGATATCAATATTAAAGGTTAATGTTATGCGCAATCAAGTTACAAAAATTATATGCTGTATTTTTTGATTGAGGATAATTTTTATATTTGGGTAAATCACCAGAATGGAGTCTAAGGTTACCGAAGGCATCAATATCATTGTAGAGCAATTCTACCAGCCGGATTATTCCAATCCCGTGCTCAATGAATTTATGTTTGCCTACAGGATCACCATTGAGAACAACAATGCTTTTCCGGTTCAACTCCTTCGCCGCCATTGGTTTATACACGACAGCAATACAGAACAGAAGGAAGTGGAGGGGGAAGGTGTCATCGGTGTTCAGCCCATCATCAAGCCCCATGAGCAGTACCAATACATTTCTGGGTGCAACCTCAAATCTGAATTGGGCAAGATGTTTGGAACCTATCTGATGGAAAATGTCCATACCAAACAGCGGTTTCAGGTAAAGATTCCGGTTTTTCAATTGGAGGCACCCAGCAAAAGAAATTAGATGGGGCTATTCCTACATGGCGTAAATTTGCATATTCGTTTATTCATTAAGGCAAAAGATTTTT
>CALPWM020000099.1 GCA_943327275.2 Chitinophaga pinensis | reverse complement strand
TGGGTTTCAGTGTATTCCTGGGTTACGCCCAGGTAAAAAACATGGGGGTACAAAACGAATCCATCGTCTGGTATGTCAAAGTACTCAATTTCATTGTGCGCTTTGGCATCAAGCACATGATTCTTATAGGTTGCAAGGCATTTGCCCAGATGCACATCGTAGGAATTGCTGCCGAGGCAGGTTTTGTCAAAAGGGGTGATCTTGATTGTTCCCTTTTCCATTTCTTCCATAATTCGTTTGTCAGAGAGGATCATCGCATGTCTTTTTACTCGTCCCGAAATTCGGCATTGAAGGCTGGTTTTGAAACATATTTTTTCAACAAACTGTGAACAGGGAGGCCCTATCTTTGCTACATGCCGTTGGTACGCTCAATACAAAATGCTGAAATTTCCATGGGTTTATGGGAAATTACTGAGGAGCACTCTTTTTTTGAGCAGGCAAGTCCTTACCGGGCTGTTGCTTCAAACCCTGGCCAGCAATTGCAGCAGCTGGCTTCCAGAATGGTGCTGATGGCATTACAACCTTTATTTCCCATTGATCAAATACATGTGAACCCAGCAGGAAAACCTTTTTTGGCTGGGGGGATGGCCCAGTTTTCGATTTCACATACACGAGGTTTTGCGGCTGCCATCATATCACCTCAAATACCCGTTGGCATTGACATTGAATTCATCTCACCAAGGGTTCTTAAAATAGAAAAAAAATTCCTGAACCCTCATGAGTACGCACTGCTTGCTGAATTTTCTGAGCATGACAGGATTACCTTTTTAACCTTGTTCTGGAGCATAAAAGAGACCGTGTTCAAGTGCTGGGGAAATGGTGGCGTAGATTTTTCTGAACATATTAGGATTCAATCTTTTACTCCTCAGCACCAAGGTGCTGCCTCAGTTCAGTTTGGTCAATCTACAGCTGTGCATACCGTCTACTACCTGCGCGAAGGCGATCTCTGGCTGAGTTATATGCAAGCTTTTCTCCAATAAAAAACGCCCCTGCAAAGACAGGGGCGTTGATCAAATTGGTCTGCTCGGTTTATTTGAGTGAAGACTGTAGCTTTTCGTTGAGGGTTACATAGTCTGGATTTTTTCCAGCCTTTGCCAGTTCCATTGATTTTTGGGATGCTGCCAATGCATCGGCTTTCTTTCCCAACTGAGCCAAACACCTGGCTTTCTGGTACCAAACCCAATAAGCATTGGGCGTTTGGGCAGTAGCCTTGTCAAACCAAGCTGCAGCCTGGTTAAGGTCTTTGTTGTTGTCCAGATAGTACATGGCAGCATTGTAATAAGGCTTGCTGTCCTTATTCATGAGGTTGTCAATCTGACCCATGATTTTGCTGTCGACATCAGCCTTGATGGGAAGGGTCACCATGGTTTTATCCCAAACAATGTTCAATTCAACTTCATTGTTCTTTACATTGTCAAAAAGGATCATGAATGATTCGGTGGCAAACGGCATGGCAACTGGCTGTACTGTTACCCTTACTACATCCATTTCCTGCTTGTAAGCTGAAGGAGAAGTAACATCGGTTTGTTTGGTGATGATCAGGGTCCACTCTTTAGCACCAGGAATAGACAGAAGGCCATATTTACCGGGGGCTATCTTCTTTCCACCAATCATTACTTCATCGCTGAAAGTAAGTGTTGTTGCACTGTTGGCACCTGTACGCCATACCGCCCCATAGGGAACAAGGTCTCCGAATATGGTTCGGCCTTTCGTATTGGGCCTTGAATAGGAGAGATCAATAGCGCCAAGGCCAAATTCCTGTTTAACCGTTTGTGTTGTTGATGGGGCAGGGGTCTTGAGGGTTTGGGCATTTGTTTGAAAAGCCATAGCCAAGGTGAACAAGGCCAGAATCGATTTTTTCATGTTGCTTAGTATTTGTTGCGAAATTAGAGAATTTTATTGCAAGCCTGCTTCAATCCTTTTCTCTTCGATTTTTAACCTGCCATCAAAGAAAAAGGTTCCAAGGGGAAGCCATGCAGAGACAAAAGCCAATAGAAATCGCTTGAAGGGCCAGTTGTAGACCTCTTTTGCGTAGTACGCCAATCCAACATAGGCTACAAATAGGAAGCCATGTGCTGATCCAGTATACTTCACCGCCAGAGGCATCCCGAAGTAATATTTCAGTGGCATGGCGATCAACAACAAAATCAAAAAAGAAGCGCCTTCCGCAATGCCAATTTTTCTCAACAGCTTGATGGTTCCTGTGCTCATGCTCAATATATTTTGATAAAATTAAGTTGTTTTATGCGGTTTGAATCCGGGGTGGAAACGATTTAAGGTATCCCTCAGGAAATTCCTGTCCAGATGTGTATATATTTCTGTGGTGGTGATGCTTTCATGACCCAACATTTCCTGCACAGCCCTCAGGTCTGCGCCCCCTTCAACAAGGTGTGTGGCAAAAGAATGCCTGAATGTATGGGGTGAAATACTTTTTTGAATATTCGCTTTCAAAGCAAGATCCTTGATGATGTAAAAGACCATCACCCTTGATAGTTTGCCCCCGCGCCTGTTGAGAAACAGGATATCCTCACAACCTTTTTTTTCGGGAAAATGTACCCTTATCAGTTGCAGGTAAATTTGAATGTATTTGATGGCATCTGTGCCGACAGGAATCAATCTTTCCTTGTCCCCCTTGCCAATTACCCTGATGAATCCGATGTCGAGGTAAAGATGGGATCTTCTGAGGTTGATTACTTCGCTAACCCGTAAGCCACAACTGTAAAGGGTTTCAAGCAGCGCCTTGTTTCTTCCTCCCTCTTGCTTGCTCTGGTCGATTTGTGCAATGAGCAATTCAATCTCCTCAAATGTCAAGGTATCGGGTAAGGTTTTTTTCAATTTTGGCGCAGAGAGAAGTTCTGTAGGATCGTTTTTGGTGATTTCTTCCTGGGCACAATACCGGTAAAACGCCTTGATGCCGGAGATGATCCTTGCCTGGGATCTTTCACTCATGCCTAGCTCAGCAATCCATTTGATGTACTCCTGGAGGTCTTTATGGGAAATCCCTTCAGGTCCGGCCTTGATTCCCCTGAGTTGCATGAACTGGATCAGCTTCTCAAGGTCGAGCCCATAGGCATCTATCGTATTGGGAGAAAGCGACTTTTCCAGTTGAAGGTGAACCAAAAAGCCTTTTTTGAATGCATCCCACATCGTTCTTTGTTTAGGTTCATCATTAGATGAATAGTATATTCCATTAAATTCGCAATTCAATATTACCAATTATTCAAACAGCCACTGCAAACCATGGAACCCATCAATCTTCGTTCTTTTAAAGTCAAGGTAAGCAAGAACAAGCGGAAAATGAAACTGTTTCTTTCAAGGCTTGAAAAGAATGCACCCAGGCGTTTGGACAAGATTGCTGATGAAGTAGACAAGGAAGTGTGGCAAGAGGTGGATTGCCTTACCTGTTCAAACTGTTGTCGGTCGATGACCCCAACATTTACAAAAAAGGATACTGAGCGCATTGCAGCACATTTCAACCAGACCCCGGATGAATTCAGGGAAAAATGGTTGTACAAAGACAAAAAGGGAGACTGGATGAATACCAAAACACCATGCCAGTTCCTGGACCTCAAATCAAACATGTGTTCTATTTATACCATCCGCCCAGAGGATTGTGCAGGTTTCCCGCACCTTGCAAAAAAGAAAATGACCGATTACATCCATGTTCACAAACAGAACATTGAGTATTGTCCTGCAACATTCAAGATGGTTGAGAAGATGCAGTTGCGGTTTGAAGGAAAATTATAATAGCCTTGATTTAGAAGGGATAGCCGATGGCAAACTGAAAGGTGGGTTTGTTCCAAACATTGTTCACAAACCAGCCTCCTGAACTTGTCGAATAAAAGCGCTCTATGTTCGCATTGCCCTTTTTATCTGGACCATAGCGGGGATCTTTGATGGGAAAACCAAGATCAAACCTCAGCAAGAAATAACTGAAATCTATCCTTGCGCCAAAACCGCTGGCAACAGCTATGTCCTTACCCAGTCGATCAAGGCGAAAGCCTGCATTTTTCAATGTATTGTTGAGGTCGTTTCTGAACCAGATATTTCCTATATCGGTGAATGCCGCACCTCGCATCCAAAATCCATAAAACTGGAATAGGTTGAACCGGTATTCGATGTTTCCCTCTAGTTGAAGGTCTGCATATTTATCACTGAAGGTTCCAGCTGCCACAGTGTCATAAAATACGTTTGAACCGATGCCGAGTTTTCTGATAGCCCATCCTCTCATGCTGTTGGGACCACCTGCTATGAAGCTCTTGAAAAATGGAAGGGTCACTTCTCCTTTTTTGGATCCTGTAGTTAGCGCCAATCCCCCGCCTGCATAGGCTCGTAGATGGAGGCTGCTGTTCTTGTGTGATATGATGTGCTTGAATTCAACATCCATTTTAAAAAACCGGTAAAGGTCAGAAAGGGTTTTTCCCTCTTTTGTCTGGTTGTAAAATAGCGCTCCTGTTACCAAACCACTTTCTTCTGCATAAATTTTCAGCAGGTTGATCTTTTTGGTATTGTTGGGCGTGAGGTTCTTGTTGAACATGGCATTCATTCCGATGATTAGGCCATTGTTATAGGTATAAAGAAGAAGAGGGAAGCTGCTGATGGATTCCAGGAAAAGACTGTCGGCCTTGAACCGTGTATTTTCAAAATTGATGGACCTGAACTGCCAGGAAGTATAAGGACTGGGTTTCCATTCATATCCCAGAAAAGTATTGAAGGTTTTTAGTTGAAAAAAACGGAATCTGTCGATATAGGAATAGTCTGCAGAGGCAATGGTTTTTGCTTGCTGAAAATAGGATTTGATTTTTTTACCAACTGGCGCTACGAGCCAGGGAAAGGTCAGCCTGTTGGTCAGGGTCACTTCACCTGAAAGAATTTTCTTGAAGTTGTTGAACTCAATACCAGTTCTGAGGTTGTTCTCCAGCTGAATGGCCCGTTTACCAATATTCCTGTTCCTTAGGGTAAAATTGTTTGCCAAACCCACACGGCCACTTCCTACCTGGATCAATTGTGAAGTATTGATGATGCTGCTTCCTTCCAGGTCGATGCTGAAAAATTGTTTCTTGGCTGGCTGAAGTTTCAACAGGTAGTTGATTTCCCTTTTTTTCTCATCCGTTTCAGTACTGACATTGATGTTTTGCCAAGCCCCAAGCTTATTAAAATTGTTGAGTGTCTTGCTGTAATTTTCTCTTGTATAGACAGCTCCAGGTTGCAGCAATATATTCCCTCGTATGAATTTTTCATCAAATGTATTGTGCAGCGAGTATATGGTAATTCCACTGGAATCCTTATTGATATTGGCTTTTGTCGTGTCTGCGTCTTCGGCTTTCTGGTCAGGATAGACCAGCACAGAACCAATGTTGTATGCAATAAAATGTGTTGAGTCCCTGTTGGCCCTCAAACGCAGGTAAAGATTTACACCTGGTTGCTTTGACTTAAGCGATGCTTTGGCCATTCTGGCGGCGTATTCAAAAGGATCTAGCGTGGCATCCAGCAGTTCGGTATAGTTGGTATCAACTTCTGCAATGATGTCTTCTTTGGATATTTTTTGATATCCCTGGTTCTGAAAAATATCAGTAAGCCTGCTGATTTCCTGATCAATGATGCCATAATCAAATGCCGACCCTTTTTTGAGCAAGGCTGTGCTGGCAGATTTGCTCGCGATGGCCTGTAGGGTTGAATCAGGAAAAATATAAACGACTGTATCAAAGGTGTACCTGGGGCCTGCAACAACTGTAAAGTTGGATATTGTTCTTTGTTGTTTTTTTTTGGTGAGCACCGATGTGTCGAACCTTATCTCCGCTCTCCTGAAACCAATACTGCTCATCAGGTTTTTCATGTTGAATACAGATTGTTTCAATGGGGCTTCAGTAAAAACGGTGGGGTTTTCCATAACCGATACTGGGATGAAAAATGGAAATGAAGGCCATGGAATTTTTGAAGCCACCCGGATTTGGGCACTGTCATCAACTTGGGAGAGGAGCCTGCTTTTTAAGTCCGCCTTTTCATCCCTGGAAAGATTGGCTTCAATTTTTACGTTATTTTCGAAATAGAAAGGCTTGTTTTCCGGATATTGCCTCACAACGGTACAGGAAGTTCCTGTCAGCACAAGAACTGCCATCACAGTAATGAAATATTGGAATAATCTATACAACAGGCCTACATTTAAATTGAAACAAAATGATCGCTAAAGCGGAAGTCAAATATATTCAAAGTTTAGCCCATAAAAAATTCAGGGAAGGAGAAGGGCTCTTTATTGTTGAGGGGGTGAAGATGGTGCAAGAGTTGATTGAGGAAAAGCCTACAGCGATCAAAAAGATTTTTGCCATCGACGCATGGTCAAGGCAATACGCATCATCCGTGCCTCCTGCAATCGATTTACAGTTGCTTGAAGACTTTGAATTGGAGAAGATTTCTTTATTGCAAGCTCCCAACGAAGTCCTCGCAATTGTTCAAATTCCCCAGCCACCAATTTCAGGTTTTGTGCCAAAAGGCATAACAGTCGTGCTCGACCAGGTCCAGGACCCCGGGAATCTGGGAACCATCATCCGTTCCTGCGATTGGTTTGGCGTTGAGAATATCATCTGCTCCATGGATACGGCAGATGCATACAATCCTAAAGTGGTTCAATCCGCCAAGGGAAGCCTTTTGCGCCCCACCATTTACTACACATCCCTTGAAGAGTTTCTTTCCTTGTTGCCCAAGATGCCGGTCTATGCAGCTGTGCTGGATGGTGAATCCATCGGCCAAACGGTTTTTGAAACACCCTGTTTGCTATTGATCGGAAATGAATCAAAGGGCCTGTCCTCTTCGATCAGGGCCTTTGCAACAAAAGATATCACCATTCCCAGAAAAGGGAAGGCTGAATCTTTGAATGCTGGTGTTGCTGCGGCAGTCATTCTATCTGCAATGACAAATTAGTTATTTGAATTGAAGCGCCCTTGAAGGATTGATTTTACGGCTGATCATGGAAGGGAGAATCAGAATCAACATGGAAATGGCAAAAGTGCCAAGCATGATCATCATTACCTGTCCATAATCAATGGCAACCGGAGCTGTTCTAACATAGTATGCCTCTTCGTTGAGCTTGATCAGTTCTCCATACTGTTGAAGGTAGCAAAGCGAGAGCCCGATGATGGTGCCCAAAAGAATGCCTATCCCGGCAATCCATGATCCATAGATGATGAAGATTCTTTGAATGATTCCATCCCGCGCTCCGAGCGCCTTTAACAGGGCAATCATCGGCGTTCTTTCCAACAACAAGATGATAAGGCAGGTGATCAGGTTAATTACTGCAATGATGATCATAACGGTAATTAAGATGTACTTGTTGGTGTTCTGAAGGTTGAGCCAATCAAATATTTCTGGTGAAATTTCTTTCAAGGTGAGTGCATTCCAACCTGTTGGTATGAAGTTGAAAACCCCGGCGGCAGTTGAATCCATTGTTGATGGGTCTTTCAAATCCATCTCGTATCCACCAATTTGGGATTTACTCCAGTCATTGAGTTGCTGAATCAGTTGAATATCGCCAATGGCATACACCTTGTCATAAACATCGATGCCTGTTCTGTAAATTCCAGAGACTTTTAGTTTTCTGGTTCTTGGCATTGCACCGTTTTCCTGAATAAAATAGATGAGTAAACTTTTTCCTGTGTCTATGCCCAGTTGATTGGCTGTATATTCAGATAAAACGAGATCACCTGACTTTGAGCTGTCATCCAGTGCCGGCCACTTGCCCCTTACCAGGAACCGGTCAATTTTATTGAAGGGATAAGATGATGTAACGCCCTTCAACAGCACCCCCTCAATGGTGCCATTGGCATTGAGAATTGCAGACCTGGTGGCAAAGGGGCTTACAGAGAGGATGTTGGGATGGGCTGCCATCAGTTTTTCGATGGTATCGTTTCTGTTGATCGGCACTTCTTCTGCAATCGTAGACCTGATGGGTT
>CALPWM020000098.1 GCA_943327275.2 Chitinophaga pinensis | reverse complement strand
TGGGAGTTCCCCGACAACAGCCAGCTAAATACCAAAGTTGTGACCAGGGTCTTTCAAACCGGCGGGGATAAATTGATCAGGTTCACTGTGGTTTCTGACAATGGCTGTTCAGCAGATACCTTGAAAAAATTATTTGTTTCAGACCCATCTTCTTTGACATTTTCCATCAGTGGCAAGGCCTGTGTAGACAGCAGCCTTTCCTTTACCTCCTCCATTCCCAATGGACAGGGTGTTTCAGCAACCTGGTACTGGGATTTTGGTGATGGACAAACAGCGAGCAGCAAGTCAACACATATAGGAACCCATGGATACAAGGTAGCCAGGTCCAATATTCCCGTTAAACATTGGGTGGTAATCGATCAGGGTTGCAACAGCGATACCACAACAAAAAATGTACCAATTGTTAATCCTCCTCCGATTGCAGACATGACCATTGCTGCAGACAGTTTTTGCATTGGGTCCCTGATCAGTTTTCAGCCCAACAACCTTGGTAACATCAGTTCCTGGAAGCTTGATCTTGGAGATGGAAGGCAGGTGAGTAATCCATCCCCCTACAGGCATCGTTACGTTTCCCCCAAAACCTATACAGCATCCCTGGTGGTCACCAGTAAAGAAGGATGTGGTTCAGCACCTTTCAACAGGTCGGTCATCATCCACCCACCGCCCCCCATAAATGCGGGAACAGATAAGTACGTCAAGAAAGGAAATGCTGTAACAATGGACGCAAGCATTTCAAATCCTGCGGCTTATTCATTTCTTTGGACGCCTGCACTCTACCTGGACAAGCCCAATATCCAAAACCCCATCTCTAAGCCTGATGCAAACGTCACTTATATTTTGTATGCCTTCAATAATCAAACACTTTGCAGCGCGGCAGATACAATCAAGGTCTTTCTCCTCTCAGATGTAGACATCCCCAATACGTTTACGCCCAACGGGGATGGTGTCAATGATACATGGGACATCCGTTTCCTTGACCAATACAAGAATGCACAGGTAGACATTTACAATACTGCAGGCCAGGTCATCTTCAGGACGTATGGATACAGGTCTGGATGGGATGGCAAAAGGAATGGAGCCAAGATGCCGGATGGAACATATTATTATGTGATTGATCTGGGTGACGGAAGCAAGCGACTGACCGGATATGTAACCATTCTACGATAACCACCTGATCAATGCAAATCGGTCGCAGAATTTTCCTGATATTATTTTTGTTGATGCTGTCTGGCGGTTCCTTGCTTGCGCAAGACCGGTCCAACCGCGGAAAGGAGTTTTGGTTGGGATATGGTCACAATGTGATGTTCAATGCCAATGCCGGCAACAACAGCCAGACCCTTGTATTGTACATCTCAACTACCCTGCCGGCAACCGTTGTGGTTTCCATACCCGGCAATGGTTGGAGCCAAACGGTGCTTATTCCTGCCAACAGTGTGGATGCATCAGTGGTCATTCCCAAAGCAGGTCTTCAAGATGCAAGGTTAACGGGTGAGGGGATATTCAACAGGGGCATTCATGTAAAGGCAGATGTGCCAGTTGTATTGAACGCACACCAGTACGGATTGAATTCTTCTGGTGCCATGATGGTCATGCCCACGGAAACCTATGGTTACAATTATTATTCCATCAATTGCAAACAGGTATCCAATGTGGACTATAGCCATTCCTGGTTTTATGTCGTTGCAGCTGAAGACAACACGAGAATTGAAATCATCCCTTCCGGCACTACCGAAAGTGGACGCCCAGCAGGTCAGCCATTCACTGTCGATCTCAAGAGGGGTGAGGTCTTCAATGTGTTCGGTAAACGCCTTCGCTATGACAGTGGGGTAGACATGACTGGCAGCAAGATTCTTTCTGTCGCGGGCAGTGATGGAAAATGTCATCCAGTGGCAGTATTTTCTGGATCCAGCCGCAACACCCTTTGCTTTGGAAACGGTGGAGACATCATGCAACAGCAGGTTTTTCCATCCAATACCTGGGGAACCCGCTATCTTACCTATCATACCCTGGCGAATGCCAACTCGGATATGGTAACACCATTCCTGAACATTTACAGGGTAGTTGTACAGGACCCTTCCACCGTTGTGAAAAGAAATGGAGCATTGTTGACCGGCTTGATCAATAATTTCTACTATGAATTTTCCAGCAATTCGGGTGATTATATTGAGGCTGATAAACCAATACTTGTTGCACAGTTCATGCCCTCCTCCAATGCATGCGCAAGTGATGCCAACAATCCTTATGGCGATCCAGAAATGTTTTATTTAAGCCCCATTGAGCAAGGCATTAAAAATGTTACATTTTATAAAACCAGGAATCAATACATTGACTTCAATTATGTGAGTCTTTTGCTTCCTGCTGCAGGAATTTCCTCTTTGCGGGTGGATGGGAAAACGGTTGATCCGCTCAACGTCATCCGCCATCCCACAAAAAATGATTATGCCGTTGCGGTTATCCGTTTGCTGGGTGCAGCAGGCCAGCACAGTGTTTCATGCGACAGCACATTCAATGGCATGGTCTTTGGTTTGGGATATTATGAAAGTTATGGCTACAATGTAGGCACCCTGGTCAACAACCCGAATGCCTACGCCAGCATAAAAAATACCAAAAGCATTTTGCCGGGGGTAGATTCTTTTACTTGCATCAATACACCATTCAAAGCCAGCATCAAAGTGGCTTACAAGCTTAGCAGGATACACTGGAAATTCAGCAAAACATCAGGACTTAACATCAAGGCAGATTCCATCATCAACAATCCTATTCCGGTAGATTCCACCCTGGTTTTTGGCAGAAAGTATTATGGTTACAGCGTTACAGCTGATCTCAAATTTTCTGTTGCAGGAAATTACAGCATTCCAGTTACCTATGCCTCTTCAGATCTTGACAATTGCAGCAAAACAGAAGATACTGTCATTCATGTTCAGGTGAAAGAAGGTCCCAGGCCCGCTATCACTGCACCAGGTGTACTCTGCTTGGGCAAAGAGGCTAGTTTCACAGGAAACAATAATGCCCAAGGTTTTAATGTGGTTTCCCACCAATGGGATTTTCCTGACGGAAGCCAGAGCAATGCCAGGAGTGTAAAGAAAACCTTCACTGCTGCCGGAAACAAAACCATTCGATATGCGGTAGTTACCGACAATGGCTGTTCGGCTGATACAATGACTACTGTGCTTGTTGTTGACCTGTCTAAAGTGGCTGTAACGAAGAACGGTAAGCCTTGCGTTGATAGCACCATTCAGTTTGTTTCATCCATACCATCAGGATCAAATACAGGGGCAACCTGGTTTTGGGACTTTGGAGATGGGCAGCGGTTCAGCAGCAAGTCCAGCCACCTGGCAGTGCATACCTACAAAAAAGCCATGACTGGTTTTTCGGTAAGGCATTGGATTGCATTTGATCAGGGCTGCACCAGTGATACCGTTTTGCATCCGATGATATCCATCAACAACCCACCCTTGATCAGTGCTGGTCCTGATCTGTATATCAAGAAAGGCAGTGCTGCCCCATTGGAGGCGAGTATTCCCAATCCCAGCCAGTTCCAGTTTGTCTGGAGTCCATCAACCTATTTAGACCAGGCCAATTTGCTCAATCCCTTGTGCATGCCTGAGCTTGACATGATCTATGTTGTGCGGGCCATTGACAGGCAAACCCTTTGTGCCGCCAGCGATACCGTGCAAGTAATTGTATTGTCAACTGTAGATATTCCCAACACTTTCACACCCAATGGGGATGGCATCAATGATACATGGAAGATTCAATTTCTTGTGCAGTACAAGAAGTGCAGGATGGAAGTGTACAATACTGCCGGGCAAATCATCTATCAGTCTGAAGGCTATGCAGTTGCCTGGGATGGAACCAGGAATGGATCTCCAATGCCTGCCGGTACTTATTATTACGTGATTGATCTTGGTGATGGCAGCAAGAGAAGAACGGGGTATGTCACCATATTGCGTTAAAAAGAACGCCGCGGGAAACCCGCGGCGCTCGTAATAAAAATCAACCTTTTGTTAAAATCAATAACTCAGGAAGGACGCCAATGTTCTTGCGGTAACACCTGTAGTTGTGCGGTAGCTTCCCCTGAAGATAAGCGTATAGTTTCTTTTGGCAGTAGCCACCAATCCGTTCAACTGTGTCAGGTTGTCTGTTGTACCTGTTGGACGAACATACAATGTGTCGCTGAAGTTAGCCCTGAATGAAATGAAATCAGTAACAGCAGCGGTACTGATGTTGGTGAAAAGATTTGCCTGCTGCTTTTGAGAGAAAATATCCACGTTGGGTATTGCGGTTGTGCTGAACGGGAAGTTCGCAAACCTGATCCTTGCTGCGGTGTCATTGAATACCTGGATATTGTCTTGGATCAGCCTGAATTTTGGGGCATTCAATGAATCGTAAGCAAAAATGGTATAGTATGAACCAGCAACCATTGGAGCGTTGAAGCTGATGGGATATTGTGTACTTGGCACCAGGGTATCCCTGATGGCAATGGCCCTAGTTCCGGCAGCCAAAGCGGCATAAGAAGGAGACAAGGAAGGGAACAAGCCACCATAGGCGATGGTCGCACCATTCAAGGGAACCAGATCTGAATAGATATAGGTTCTGTTGGAATTGATGATGGCATTGTGAAACTTCACAAAGGCCGTATTACCAAGGTTGGTCTCTTCAGTAAGAATAGACTTGTATTCTTTCTCACAGGCCGCCAGCATGATCATGCACACAAGGGCTATGGTGATTGATTTGATGTTCATTGAAAATTTCATGATGATGATTTTAGTCTGGTGATCTATTTCAGAGAGAACCATTGTTCTTTGGTATGGTAATCAAGGGCAATGGCGCCAATCCTTGTCAGTTCAGCAATATTATAGAGATACTCTGAGTTGAAACGGGGTCTCGCTCTATAAACTAATTTATTGCTGTTGTTGATAAAAAGATCGATACCTGAGGGCGTTACAAGATCGGCATATACCTGAGCGCCAGTCTTGGCATCTATATCAGTATAATGGAATCTTCTCATGTCCACCCATGTTTCATGCATGCCAAAGCCATAAAGGGCAATATACTTTTGCAACATGATATGGCTCAGCGAAAGCGATGCTGCTGGGGGCACCACAACAGGGTTGGCAAGGAATGTAGCTTTGATGGCGGACGTCATCAGCCTGGGAGCTGGAACACCTGCACTATAATCAGTATTCAGGTGATCTATATTGAGGCTGATGCCATCTGCATAGGCAGCCCTTGCTGATGCAGCATCTCCCTTGCGCAGATAAGCCTCGGCCAACATGAATTTGTTTTCGCTTGCAGTAATGATGGGGAATGGCGAACCATTCTTGAAGATATAACGACAGGTTACATCAGATGTAGGCGCAGCAGCTGAGCCGAATGCCTGACCCCAGAAGCTTTGGGGTTGGTCAGCTGTAGCCAATCCGCTTGCTCCTCTGTTTGGTTTGATTCCCCTGATGGTTCCATTGGTGTTTTCCCTCAGCATGTAGAAAGACCTGGGATCTGTAACACCAGTGAAACGGGAGTTCAATCCGTTCATGAGGTTGGCGATGTATTCTGTTTGGCGCAATGCACCTGCGTTATTCCTGACAGGCCCATAGAAGTTGGAAGTGCCTGTGATGCCTGTGTTGGCAAACTTACAAGTGGCATTGTCATCATTTGCATTGATGCCCAATAACGCGTATTTGATCACTGAATCTGGCTTGTACTCAGCCTTGTTGCTGAGGTGATTGAATGACCTGGCCATCACGGTGTAAACAAACTTTTTCCATTTGTTTACGTCTCCATTGTAAAAGAATGCATCTCCCTTGGCGAGGTTGGCCTGGCTTGCATTGTCTCCAGTCTTGTTGAGATAATCCAAGGCCAGTCTGCCTATAGCCCTTACTGTATCGTAGACATCTTTTTGTTCATCATATTTGAAAACAAGTTGCTCAGGACGAAACGCTTCACGCATGATCACCTCTCCATACATGTTGGTCAGGGCCAGCCAGCTGAATGCCCTGATGGCATAACCCACACCTACATAATCCCACTTCTTTTCTTCAATTCCCCATCTCACCATTTTGTTCAGGTTCTCACCCATTCCAAAATAGTGCATGGCCCAAACAGATCCAAGTACGTCACTTGCACCAGTTGCGCCAGCCATTTGGTCAAATGTGTTGCCAGCACTGTTGGTGGCAAAGTATTGTACATAGCGTCCTACGTTCACGCCATCATTCGCCAGGCCATACGCGCTACCTGCTGCAGCAGAGCTGCCTACAAAGTTTCCGATGATGCCAGGCAACAGGGTTTCAACAGGAACCCTTACAGTAGCGTTTGGATTGGCAAATGCCTCATCAATCTTCTTTTCACAACTGCTGAAGGAGAAGATCAGGGCTATTGAGGTCAGGTAAAATATGATATTCTTTTTCATGATCTGATTTTTCCTTTTGATTAAAATGATGTCTTCAAACCGAAGTTGAAACTGATGGGAGCGGGCATGGTTCCATAGTCAAAACCGAAACCACCAACTCCTCTTGATCCTGCCGTATTACCGTTGACAGCAGGATCTGCACCTGTATAATTGGTAATGAGTACAAGGTCATTTATGGTAAGGAATACCTCAAGTGTTTTGATACCAGGAAGGTCCCTGAATGGATTCTTTGGCAATGCATATGCAAATGTCAGGTCACGTAGGCGAAGCCAGTTTACGTTCTTCTCGATGAAATCCTCTTCCGGCATGTTCGTATAGTAGGCATCATTCAATGCTGGAACCACGACAATCGTATTAGGCGTTGGATTGGTGTTTTCCCTTCCGTCCTTCAACACACCCTTGACGACGCGTGGGGTGAACCTGTCTGCAGTAAGTGGGCTTTTTCCTGCACCGGTAAGGAACCTGTGCGTACCATTGAAAATATCTCCACCCACTTTGAGGTCCCAGAGGAAATTCAACCTGAACCTGTTCAGGCGGAAGGAGTTGTTGATGCCCAAGGTGAAGTCAGGATTCCTGTCACCACGGATCTTGAACAATTGTTCTATTACCGGCAATCCATTGGTAGGGTTGATCAGTACATCCCCTTTCAGGTTCCTTTCATATCCAAATCCGGTGATGGAGGTTGTGGGTCCACCAAATACCAGACCTCCCCTTGCATTTCCATAAAGCCAGGTATCGGCGATATAGTATTCTGCAACGTTTCTTGGCATGTCAATCACCTCGTTCCACATCTTGTTGAAGTTCATCTGGAAATTCCATCCAAACTTGGCCTTGTTGATCACGTTGGATCCAAGGGTGATCTCGATACCCTGGTTCCTGGTGCTTGCGGCATTTTGGGTATTCAGTACGAAACCTGTACCATAGCTCAAACGGAAGTTCTCAATAATCTGGCCCTTGTTCAGGGTATTGTAATAAGTGGCTTCCAGGTTGAGTTTGTTCTTGAAGAGGCGGAACTCTGTGCCCAGTTCATACGTGCTTTGTCTTTCTGGGGTTAATTCTTCATTGGCATTGGTAAAGCCATAGGAGAAACCACCGCCACTTGCAAAATTATTTACAAAAACAGACTGTGTTGAATAGGGTGTATTCAAACGGGCGGTTCCTGCCAAGGAGGTCCTGATTTTCCAGTAGCTGATGACATCGCTGTTTTTCAACGGCTTGATCAGGTCGCTGGCAATGATGCTAAGGCTACCACCAGGGTAGTTATAGTTCCTGTTTTTAGCGGGGAGGGTAGATGCTGACTCAAAGCGATGGGTATAGTTCAGGAACACCATGTTCTTGTAACTAACAGCAGCCTCTCCAAAATAGGCAAACTGGCGAAGGATCTGTCTGTTGTATTCACCAAAATAGTTCCTCAACAACCTCACCCTTGAATTGGGCGCTGTGATGCTACTATCAAAGCTTTCTGTTGATGAAAGTGTATTTCCGGTGATGGCATACATTTTTGTTTGGTAGTCTTGCCACATGGTTCCCACCATGCCCCTAAAGCTGAAGTCACCCACTTTTTTCTTTGCAGTGGCAGTGATGGTAT